>JALCCK010000037.1 GCA_022640795.1 Treponema sp. | reverse complement strand
GCTCCAGACTATCAGCAGTATGCACACGATGTACGTGACAACGCACGGGCGCTTGCTGAAGCATGCATGAAACTCGGCATGAAGCTCCAGACAAACGGAACCGATAACCATCTGATGCTTATCGACACGTCAACGTTCGGCCTTACCGGACGTCAGGCGGAAGCAGCAATGTTCCGCTGCGGTGTTACGCTGAATGCAAATGCGCTTCCCTTCGATAAGAACGGACCGTGGTGGACGTCCGGTATACGAGTCGGCACACCGGCAGTCACGACACTCGGAATGAAAACCGCAGATATGCGGGAAATAGCGGCTATCATAGACATGGTGTTGAAAGGTACCAAACCGGGATTGACAAAAGACGGGAAAAAAGCCAAGGGTAAAATCGATCTGGATCCGTTGGTGCAGGATGCTGCAAAAAAGCGTGTTCAGGCACTACTTGCCAGACATGTCTTATATCCCGAACTTGATCTTGAATTTTTAAAAAAAGAATTTCTGTCTCACTAAGCGGTCCCAACGAAAACCGGTATACGGACTTTGCCGGATCCGTCAAAACAGCGCCCTGCAGAAAACAGTAATCCGTTTTCTGCAGGGCGCTTTGTTATACTTCCTGGAGTACATCGGTAAAATAGCCGCTTGACGATATCGGCTCTCCACCGGCTTTGAGGTGCTGTGTATCTCCCATACGTTCTACTCTGAAAAAAGAACTTCCCCGTACCCGTTCTTCACTATTCAAAATAGTCACAGAAGAAGGGGCGACGAAAAAACCCTGCCATAACTGTACAGGTGAAATTCCCAGCAGATGGGCGAGCATTACAAACATAACGCCGAGATGACAGAAAAAGACTATCGTTCTGTCATCGTATGTTTTCTTATATGTCTGTAATTCATACCGCGCCGTTTTATCTGTCGTAGCAAAGTTCGGATTCAGAATGCTGCCGTCGGTTCTGTATAACATTCCCTGTCGTTCATACCCGTATCTTTCCAGAATTTCATCAATACCATTACAGACTTCCTGATATTTTTCCATGATAGGTCCTGTTTTCAGTACCGGTGCCTCAATCCATTTATCCTTATCGAAAAAAAGTGATTCCGATGTATAAAAGGACGGCAGCCAGTCCCATGCAATATGGTCCTGTCCGGTAACAGGATCTTTTACCTTATAATAAAATTCCTGCAACCATTCTACGGTGTGAGCTTTTCTGCCTGTTTTTTTCAGGGATACCGCTGCTGTATCCTGAGCCCTGCCGAGCGGAGAGACATAAAAATCAGTGACTTTCCACTTTGCAACACGCGCAGATAAAAGTTCTGCTTCACGCCATCCTTTTTGAGTAAGAGAATCCTTTTCATAATCAGGATCTCCGTGCCGGATAAAAACAAGTCTCATAGTACCTCTTTGCCTGTAGTAATATAAACCGGGGTTATAGTACCATACTATGAGTTTATTTTGAATATCAGGGATAAAAAAACCGTACCGTTCCGGAAGGAACGGTACGGTTTGCAGTAAGGCTGTTTTGAAAATCTGTATATTATACTTTCATACGACGGGCCTGTACGTCGAACAGTACTGCCGCAACGAGAACCAGACCGCGGACCATATACTGGTAGGAAATACCGATATTCATAAGATTCATCCCGTTGGAAAGCGATGAAATAACCAAAGCACCAATCATGGTTCCGGTAATTTTACCGATACCACCGGTTGTCGCCGTACCACCGACGAATGCTGCAGCTATCGCATCAAGTTCAAACCCGAGTCCTGCATTCGTTGTTGCGGACTGCAGGCGGGCCGTATACAAAATACCGGCGAGAGCCGCCATAACGGCTGTGTTTATCATACTGAAAAATACAATATTACTTGAATTTATACCGCTGAGTTCTGCAGCTTCAGGATTTCCGCCGACAGCGTAAATATGTCTGCCCAGGGTCGTATTGTTCGTAAAGAAATTGTAAATGACAAAAACGATAAGCACTATGACAAGTGTCCATGAAAGTCCGTGATAGCTGGCCAGTTTCCATGAAAAGAACAGTATAAGTGCAGCACCGAAAAGCATACGCTCCACGAACATATCAAGCGGAATAACCTGCAGATTATACTTCTTTTTCTGGATGCGTGCCTTTATTCCGGAGTAGACGACTACCGCAACAAGTAAAAAACCAAGAATCATCGTCAGCATATGGAAATGAGGGTTTTTATCAATATCGGGAATGAATCCATTTCCCAGTGCATTGAACAACTCATTTTTTACGATGATAGTTCCTGTTCCTTCCGTTACCCGCAGCAAAGCTCCGCGAAACAGAAACTGGCCGGCCAGTGTAACAACGAAGGCCGGTACACCGAGCCGGGCTACAAGAACACCCTGATATAAACCAATCAGTACGCCGACACCCAGAATAAGAATAATGACAAATCCGAGCGGCATGTGCGGGAATTTCATCATCAGCATGGCAGCAAGTGCACCGGTAAAACCGGCTATGAATCCTACAGAAAGATCAATCTGCAGCAAAATCAGAACAATCGTCATACCACAGGCAAGAACTGCTATATATCCGGTCTGATCAAATAAATTGCTCAGATTACGGGCCGACATAAATATACCACCGGTTGTGATGGTGAAAAACACCATGATGAAAAGCAGCGCTATATACATACCGGCTTCACGAATATTCTTTTTAATAATACGAAGATCCATTCTTTTCTCCTCTAAAACATCCTGTTCTAATATTAATGAATAGTTGCCATACGCATAATAGCCTCCTGCGTAGCATCTTTTCCGTTTATTTCACCGGTGATACGGCCGCCGCTCACAACGTAAATGCGATCGCTCATCCCAAGTATTTCCGGCAATTCCGAAGAAATCAGTATTATGCTTATTCCCTGCTCGAGAAGCTGATTTATCAGCAGATAAATCTCATACTTAGCGCCAACATCAATTCCCCGGGTCGGTTCATCAAGAATCAGAATACGAGGTTTCGTCATAAGGCTTTTTGCAAGCGATACCTTCTGCTGGTTTCCTCCGCTTAATTTTCGTACCTTCTTGTCTATTGAATCAGTTTTAATCTTAAAGTCGTTGCTATATTTTTCGGCAATTCTAATTTCAGCATTTTTATTAATAACGCCGCCAGACACAAGTTGTTTCAGTGCAGAAAGCGTTATGTTTATTTTTATATCCTGGTCCAGCACGAGGCCGTTTCTTTTCCGGTCCTCAGTTACATAAACAAATCCTGCTTCAATTGCTTTTTTAGGATGTTTAAATTTCGTTTTCTGGCCTTCAACGTATAAATCCCCGTCAATCTTGTATTTGCGCGGATTACCGAACAGGCTTAATGCAAGTTCCGTACGCCCCGCTCCGACAAGACCTGCCAGTCCGAGAACCTCTCCTTTATGAAGTTTCAGATTAACATCCATCAGAATCTGGCGGGCAACGCCGTAATCGTATACGTTCCAGTTTTTAACCTCAAGACAGACGTCTCCAACCTTCCGTTCGGGCCGGACCGGATAAACATTCTTTATTTCACGTCCGACCATATATCTGATCATATCGTCTTCGTTTAAATCTTTACGATCTATGGTTGCGATTGTCTTTCCATCCCGAAGAATCGTCGTCGTATCCGCTATACGCATGACTTCCGAGAGCTTGTGAGAAATCATAATGCAGGTAACGCCGTCTTCTTTCAGCTTCAGAATAAGATTCAGAAGTTTATCACATTCATCTTCACTGAGAGCTGCTGTCGGTTCATCAAGAATAAGAATACGAACCTTTTTGCTCAATGCTTTCGCGATTTCAATGAGCTGCTGAATCCCGACTCCAAAGCTTCGTACTTCCGCTCCGGGATCGACATTACAGCCTACTTTTTCAAGAACTTTTTTTGATTCTACGATTGTACGGTTCCAGTTAATCGTTCCGCTTTTATTTTTAAGTTCATGGCCGAGAAAAATATTCTCATAAACAGACAAATACGGACTCAGAGCCAGTTCCTGATAAATAATCGCAAGTCCCTGTGCTTCGCTGTCGTTTACTGTTTTATAATGCTGAACCACCCCGTCTATCAGAATATCACCAGAATATGTTCCGTACGGATATACACCTGACAACACTTTCATAAGCGTTGATTTTCCCGCACCATTCTCGCCTACCAGACAGTGTATTTCACCTCTTTTGACTTTGAACGTAACATCATCGAGTGCTCTGACACCGGGGAATTCTTTTGTAATATGAGACATTTCAAGAATAATATCATCACTGTCCACGTAACTACCCCCTGTTTTTTTGCAAAAACAAGGATTACCGATATACGGTAATCCTTGTGACAAACGATTTTTCTACCGTTAATTAAAGGCCGGTAAGCTGATCAGGTTTTATATAACCTGAATCGGTAAGAAGATGTACATTTTCTTTTGTAATGACCGTTACAGCTGTCTGTTTTGCAGGAACTTTTTTCACACCGTTGTCGTAGAAACCTGTTGTGGCAGGTGTCTTACCGGCAAGAACGGCTGTTGCCATTTCTATAGCATCATGAGCAAGCGTCTTGGTGTTCTTCCAAACAGTCATTGTCTGTTTTCCGTCAATAATATACTGAACAGATGCAACTTCAGAATCCTGACCGGTAATTATATAACTTGTTACAGCCGGGTCTTTCGCAAACTCGTCGGCAATTGAACGTGCGGTTCCGTCGTTCGGAGCAAGAATAAAGCAGTCGCCTTTTTCAGCTGAGCTGGCCATAGTAAGATTATCAGCAGCTTTCTTTTTAGCTTCATTGAAATCCCAGTTCGTTGTTATCTGATTCAGGATGGTACCCTCTTCTTCATGAGAAAGTGTCGCCTTATCCTGTAATGCAACAGCTTTGTCGGAATTGCGGATTATAAATGTACCGTCTGCAATTTTCGGCTGAAGGATATTCCATGCGCCTTCAAAGAACAGGAACGCATTATTATCAGAAGATGCACCGGCATACAGATACAGTGAATTTCCTTTTGATCCCGGTTTGAGGTGATCGACAAGGAATTTACCCTGTGCTTCGCCAACTGCAACAGAGTCAAATGTTACATAATAATCGACAGCATCAGTTCCGGTGATAAGACGATCATAGCAGATAACGGTTACGCCGTCTTTTTTTGCAGATTCAACGGCACCGGCTGCAGCTGCAGCATCCTGGGGACAGATTATGAGAACTTTAATTCCCTTGTTGAGAAGAGCCTCGACGTTCTGTTTTTCTTTTCCGGAATCCCCCTGGCTGAACAGCAGAGAAACACCGGCCTTACCCTCAAGTTCTTTGAGAAACTGTGTCTCATCCTGAATCCATCTCGGTTCATCTTTTGTAGGAAGAACAATACCAACATCAACGGCAGTATCTTTTTTCCCGCCGGCAAACGCAGCAGAAGCAACGAGTGCGAGTGCAAAAGCACCCATCAGAACTTTTACGATTTTTTTCATTAAAAATCCTCCTGAGAAAACTTTTATAGCGGAAAGCAGCATCTTTTCGCTCTTACGGATATAATTGTATATGCCTTTTGAAGCTTAGGAATTCTGACTTTCTAAAAAAAATTAGGATTTTGTGAAAAAAATCATGCTTTTTTTACATGCTTCTCAATTCATGTCTGTATTTTTTTATCCTTAAATTTACCCTAGTCCGGTTCATACACTTCATCATGTGTATGAAATCCGCTCGCTATGATGACGGTATCTATATTTTTTTTCGTAACCGATACGGGTTTTAAAAGTATTGTAGGAACATCCCTGTATCCGTTGTTCATTGTTGTAAGCGTTTCGTCGTCTCCGCCCTCCGGGACAAAGTTTCTGTTGCCGGCAAAGGCACAGGCATATTTGGCAGCCTTTTTTGCAAGAACCGTTATCGGTTTATACACAGTCATAGTCTGTTTACCGGTAACTATCCGCTGGCATGCTGCGATATCAGCATCCTGGCCCGAAACAAGAACTCCTTCTAATCCATTTTCACCGAGCGACCTGATAACGCTTTCTGCTACGGCATCATTTCCGCAGATAACAGCATCGGGACGCAGCCCGGTATCAAGGAATTCGTTCATTTTCTGATATGCCAGATCAAAGTTCCAGTTATCTACATAATACTCTTTTATAATTTTGATATCCGGATATTTTGCAAGAACCCGATTGACTCCGGTAGTAGCCATAAGCATATTGTTGTCTTCCCTCGGTCCGTACATGCACAGATACTTTCCGCGGGGACGCAAATCAGCCAGTTTCTGAGCCATGAATTCGCCGACCTTCTGACTGTCTATCGTAATATAGAGAGATATATCGGAATCCTTTATAAGTCTGTCGTACGAAATAACAGGAATATTGCGCTGATGTGCAAGACGGAGCGTTTCAGTCAGAGTTGAAGCCTCTTTGGGGACTATAACCAGAACATCAACCCCCTTATCGAGTAAATACTTTATCTGGGAATTCTGAACGGCAACACTATTGCCGGAAGTCTGGACAATAACTTCAGCACCCAGATTTTCAGCAGTATCGATAAAAATATCCACGTCACGCTGCCATCGTTCTATAATAAAAGTATCAATCGAAAAACCGATAAGAATATGAGGCTGTTTTTGCACTGCAGCAGGTGTCTGAGCCGGTTTTCTTCTGCTGCATGAGAAAAAAGCGATACTGCACATAAAAAGGAAAATCGAAAATGTAATATTCTGTTTCATCATCACCTCCTCATCGTACTGGCAGACTGACGATATTCAGTAGGAGTCTGACCGGTATGTTTTTTGAACAGTTTGCTGAAATAATTCTGATCGTTATAACCGACAGAATAGGTTATTTCTTTTACCGACAGTAAAGTTTTATAGAGAAGTTCTTTAGCTTTATCGATTCTGACCGAAGTTTCGAAATCGATAAAATTTTCACCGGTCACTTCACGAAACTGTTTGCTTAAATACGCCGGATGAACATGAATCAGTGAGGCGGCGGCATCAAGTGTGACATTCTCGGAAAGATGTGCCGTCACATAGTCCCGTACTTTTTCTATCTGCGGAGGGAATTTTTCGCTTTGCAGATTTTTAAAAACCTGGGTGCAGCTGGTAAGACAGGTCAGAACATATTTTTTCAGTTCGTCAAAATTGTTCATCTGCTGCAGTGTTCCGAACGTATCGTAAAAAGCTCCTATTCCGCCGAATTCATGATCACGCTCGTTTGCCTTGTGCCGCATCAGTACAAGCAGTTCAAAAAGATCATTCTTGATACAGTCGAGGGTACCGTCATAATAGTCAGAAAGCCCGGCGCACAACGAGTTAAACAAATTCGTAACACTCTGCAGATCTCCGACCTGCAGACGTGCTGCCAGCGTTGTATATATTCTGGCAAGATCTTTTCTGTTGTTCTGTTCTTTCGTATTTCTGTCACTGTAGAAAGAAAGCCCCGATTCGGTTTCCGGCATCGCGTTAAGTGCCGTAATGGACTGGTTGTAAATTTTAACGGAACGTCTGAAATTATCCGAAATTCTGCTGACGCCTATTCTGACACCTGCTGAAATTTTTAATGAAAGCTGCCGGTACATATTGTTCACAAAAAAATGGTATCGCTCTTCACTGGCAGCGTATCCAAACGGAAAAAATACGATGACCCGGTTCATCATGAGGGGACCGACGACACATTCTGCATATTCCGAAAGTTCATTATGAAGCTGAACATACTGTTCGTATCTGTTATTTCTGGTAATATGAGGGATTTCTATCGTGCAAAACAGATAACTGGTGCATTTTAAGGAAAAAAACGATAAATATTCACTGACATCCTTATGTTCTTCAACAGGAAATATAAGAGAATAGATAAAATCGCTTTCCATTATCGGGGTCATTGCATTCAATTTTTCATGCAGAGCCAGGTTGTCCGTTATCCGGTTGTTTTCCGACTCAAGAACGGTCAGAGCGCCGCGGATCGTCTGCGATATTTTGTTACGGTCTACCGGTTTTGTAAGATATTTATAGACTCCCAGCGTAACCGCTTCCTGTGCGTACTGAAAACGATCAAAAGCACTGAGTATTATTACAACCAGAGACGAGTTCTGCTGCTTTATTTCGCGGATAACCTCCAGTCCGTTCATTCCCGGCATGTTTATATCGATAATGCCCAAATCAATTTTGTTGTCATGACAAAGTCTGACAGCATCAATTCCGCTGACAGCTTCGAAAAAAGAAAAAGAGCCGGGAAATTCTTTTTTCAATATAAATTTCAGAGATTCCAGAACAATCGGTTCATCATCTGCTATCAAAATATTATACATACGGTATCCTTATCGAAAAAATTGTTCCGGTGGTACCGGTTTCAGGATTTGTATTCGGAGCGATGGTAAAGACATCATCAGAATGATAGAAAATTCTGAGCCGGGAAATGACGTTCCGCAACCCGATTCCCATTCCGGAGCTCGCTTTTTCGATTTCTGATGATGAATCTGCCGGAGTTTTTTCGTTGTCCGGCGGTTCCTGCGGCAGATCGGTATTCTTTAAAATTTCGCTTCGCAGTGATTCGGGGAAACCGACGCCGTTGTCGGAAATATCTATGCACAGTTTATATTCGTTGTCTTCGGGAACGTAGACATGAAGATTTATGACTCCCGGCTTACCGGAATCATACAGCCCGTGTTTTATACAGTTTTCTACAAGCGGCTGAATTATCATACTGGGAACATGCAGTGAAGTATCAGCCGCTTCTATCTGTTTATGAAATACGAAACGATTTGCAAATCTGACCTTCATGACATATATATAATTATCCACCAGTGCAATCTCTTCCGTGAGTGTCGTTTCGCGGTTCTGATGCCTGATATTATATCTGAAGAAGTCAGCAACCTGTTCAAGAAAATAGCTTGTCTTATCGGCCTCCTCCATCATTGCCAGCTGAACGCCGGTATTCAGTGTGTTGAAAAGAAAATGAGGGTTTATCTGCGACTGCAGAGCCCTGAGCTGTGCGTCCTTATATAGGGAAGCCATATGTATTTCACGTTCTCTGAGTCTGTTTTCTTCTTCAGCCTTCTCCCATATCGTCGAAATATACTCGCGGATGCTGACCGTCATTCTGTTGAATGCACGACAGATATTTCCGACTTCATCCCGTGATTCTACCTGCAGCAGCGGTATATTGAAATTACGCTTGGCAAGTTCATTCGCTACGTTCGATATATCCTCGAGCGGTTTTGTGATGGTGTGAATCTTCGTCATAACCCAGCTGATAATCAGCAGCAAAACAAAAACAATGAGAATTATCACGCTCCAGAGCGCGTGAAAGAATAAACTCCGCTGCCTGCTGTACGAAGCGATATTCCGTCTGAAGTACATTGTATTGAGATTATACACACTGCTGGAAAGATAGCGGTAGGCAGTTTCCGCTGCAATATACTCTCTTTCGGCGTCTTCAATTTTATTCGCCCGTCTCGCAGCAAGCGCACGGTCTGCATTTCCGAGAAATGTCCGCAGTATTCTGGTAATCTTATATTCCTGAAAAAGAAGTTTATCGGAAGAAGGTCTCTGGTGAAAAACAAGCGTCAGCGTATCGAGCTGTGACCGGTATTTGAAATAATTATCGATACTTTCGAATGAACGGACTTTCATGTAATTTTCAAGAGCATATTCCGTCGACAGAAGTACGGAAGTATAGGCATCAAGTTCCACATTCGTTTTATAGGAATCAGCGATTGAAAAAACGATGGACGAAACAGACAGCATAACATATATCTCGAGAACACACAGCAGCATAACGGCCATGAGAAACGAACGGATCAATCTTTCCTGAATGCTCTGATTATTCTTTTTCAAAATCGCTCTCCGTAATCATACGAACATTTATCGTTGTATAGTCATTGGTATTGCCGGTATCTATGTATTCAAACAAATTTTTCACTGCCTGCCGTCCCATTTCTTCCGGTTCCTGGGAGATTATTGCAGAAAGGATTCCTTTTTCAAGATACTTTCGGGAGCTTCCGGTATCTCCGAACCCTATAACAGCCACCCTGCCCGCTTTATTCAAATTTACGAGACTGTCTATTACGCGGACAGTATCGTCCTGCGACATACAGACGACAGCCTGAAGGTCCGGCATGGATCTGATAATATCCCGTATGCGGTCTTCCGCCGCATAGCGGGATTCCCGTTTCATACTTATATTCCGGAAATTAAGATCAAGTCCCTGGCCTATCGATTCCTGGAGACTTGAAACAATCCGGCCGCTGAGTTCAGCTGCATACTGCATATCGGATATCGATATTACCGTACTTCCTGCAGGAACCATTTCCTGCAGCTGTGCGGCAATTTTTTTCCCTAATTCATAGCCGTTAAGACCTATATACGAAACGGCATCACTTTCCGGATTATCATTACCCATGATGACAATCGGAATATTTCTTCCGGCGGATTCAGCGGATAAATTAATATCGATATTTTCATTCGACACGTAGGCCAGAATACCGGTAACACCCATAATTCCGGCATATCTGCTGAGTTCCGACATTTTCGTGTTTTCCGCATTCGTCGGAGGCGAAATAAGATCTATTATAGCATTATACGATTCCGCCGCTTCCGAAGCACCTTTATAGATTCTGGTTAAAATGGCTGCATCTGAATTTTCTCCGATTAGCGCTATATGATACAGATAATCCTTCGGAGCCGATTCAGAAACATTTGATGAATTTCTAAAAAGGGCAACCGTATAATAAAGGGAAAACGCAGCAGGTATGCAGGTCAGTAAAGTGATGACGACGAGTAAAAAACGCTGCTGCTTTATATTCTTTTTTAGTTTCATTTCTTTCTGATACCGAATTTTAATTTTACCACACATTCCGGAATCTGCATATTAAAAATGAACCCGTGTTTTCCCCGCACTCAGATCAAATATTCTATCAGCAAGTTTCCGGGTTTCTTCAACTCGTATTTTTCCGGAAATTCTGACGTCAGTATCAAAAACAGTAGATAAATCATCTATATCGAAGGTCGTTAACAGACGTTCCGCAGGCTTATACAACGGGTACCCGATCGAAAAAGAAAACGGACAACGCCGTATGAACTGTCTGAAGGCGTTTTTTTCGTCTGCCGTACGGATAACGGTCTTTGCACAATCACCATAAGCTTTTACAAGTCCGCCGGTTCCAAGGAGGGTTCCGCCAAAATACCGTGTAACAGTCAACAGCGTATCAGTACAGTTGCGGCCTCTCAGAACATCAAGGACCGGTCTTCCTGCTGTTCCCGACGGTTCGCCGTCATCACTCATTCCGAATATTTCCGCTCCGGTACCAACAGCAAAAGCGTGAACGATATGCGTTGCATCAGCATAACGCTGTTTCTGTTCCCTGATTAACTCACGGGCTTCTTTCTGATCGCTGCAGGGTAAAAGTTCACTGATAAAACGAGAATTCTTTATTTTGAATTCTACAGCAACTGGAAAAATAAGTGTATCCATAGTCAGGTATCGGAATCATCCGGTTTTTCTTCGTCATCGGTGGTCGTTGTATCAGTGGTAGAATCGGGAGCACCGAGTTCAAGAATATGAGAATCAGATTTTTTTAAATCCTGAACATAGGCATCAAAAAAAACAGGAAAGGCAATAAGCATTCTTATCAGTGCTGTATATAAATTAACAAAATAGATAAAATCAAGTATGAAAAATACAAAGCCGCCGGACGAGTTTGGCGGAATCAATACAGAAAACAGAAAAAATGAAACGGCAATTATAAGTGATTTTCCGCCGGCCTTTATGACAAATTTTACCAGATGGGTAACCTGACCCTTTAAAATCTTTGCACTCAGCAGGAAAGCGGAACCTGCATGTATAAACGGCATATCCCACATTATGGGCCAGACAAATGAAAATTTAAGGCTCAATAAAATAAACAGCAGCAGGGCAGAACCGCCGATAATACCGACACCTGCCGACAAACCGTGTTCCTTGATGAGAGCCTGAAACTGATTTCTGAGCAGATACAAGCCAAATTCAGTGAGAACCAGAGAAATAACGGCACAAAGGGAAAACAGCAAAGCTGCAGGAATAATACGTTTATACTCCCTGAAACCGATAAAAATAAAACCTATGGAAACGAACTGCCGACGGACGAATCTCATGTTGAAAATGATAAATCCGTAAGCCAGTATAAAGACACAGGTCAGTGCGGCAAAAATAAGGACGGCAGCCAGAACGATATCAGACGCTGATATCGTATCGCTGGTTACAAGCAGCAGTGCAGGTGCCCCAAGAACAGACGTCAGCAGTGTTTCGCAAACAGCAAAAACAATCAAACCAATAAGTGCCTTTCCTTTGTTCCGGAGCACGCACATATCGAGCGTTTTCATGAGTTCTCTGTCCGACTTCATCATTTAATTATCCTCAACGACTCCTGCCACAGCAAGCGATTCTGCTTCGCGGGCTGCAAGTCGTATACCTTTTGCCCTGAGTCCTTTTTCTTCAAAAGAACCTGCCTTGAAATTCTCAGAAAGTTTTTTTATCCTCGGTTTTTTTATATACCTTACAGTAAACGTAAAATTTTTTCGCGTGTCAATATGGAGCAGCTCCATTCCGTCAGGCGTAAAAAAATAATCACGGTTCATAATATAACCACCGATTCTGCAACGTTTTATAAACAGATAACGGGTGTCCGGGTCCCGGTAAATTATCGTAAAAAGTACGGCTGCCAGAGATTCTTTATCAGCAAGACCGCAATACCACAACCCGGGGCCGACAAAGACTTTTTCAGGTGCTTCAGTTATTGTATAAATTCCGCTCTGCCTGACAAATAAAACACGGTCAAACGGAGTTATACGGATTTTTTCGTCTCCACCGTATACTCCCGTCCCGAGATAGCCTGTTTTTGCATCATATTTTACCGGTATATCCCGCTTTACGACAGTCTTCGCATCTACGGTAGAAATATTGGTCACCGTCGTCTTGCGTTTGACAGCCTTCGCATCCATTTTTGCAAGAATGCCGTCGAGCCAGGAAAGTGCATAATCCGTCAAATGTCCGAGAAGTTTTTCTATCTCCTTAAGCCGGGCATTTATCGCCTTTACTTCGTCACGATTCTTGTTAATATCATAAAGTGAAATCCTCCGGATAGGGATTTTAAGCAGCCGGTCTACATCGTCGGTCGTAACATCACGCAAAAGTTCTTTTCGAAACGGTTTAAACCCGTCCAAAACCGCCTTCATCACGGAGGCGGCGGTTTTCATCTGTTCAATTTTTTTATATATCCGTTCCTCTACGAATATGCGTTCAAGCGTACGGGCATGCAGTTTATCAAGCTGTTCATCTTTCTCAACTTCAAGTTCGTCCTTCAGTATCCCGATAAGCTGCTTCGCATGATACTCTATAACTTGTGTCACCGTCATTCGTACCGGCATATTGTCTTTTATAACGAGCAGATTACAGGAAATTGACTTTTCACAATCGGTAAACGCATACAGTGCATCAACGATATCTTTCGTATATACACCGCGCGGAAGTTTTATTTCAATATTAACTCTGTCGGCAGTATAGTCATTGATAGAAGAAATTTTTATTTTCCCGGAACGCGCTGCTTTTTCAATGGAATCCATAAGTGTTTCCGTATTAGATCCGTACGGCAGTTCCGTTATAACAATCTTTTTATCGTCACTAGTGTCCATTTTCGCCCGGGTAATAATTTTACCCAGTCCGTCTTCGTATCCCGATACATCAATGAGACCGCCGGTAGGAAAATCAGGATACAGTTTGAATTTTTCACCTTTGAGACATTTTCTTTCAGCCTCGATGACTTCTTTTATATTGTGGCTCATGATGGTCGTACTCATTCCGACCGCGATACCATCGGCACCGAGCATAAGGACAAGCGGTAATTTTGCCCGGAAAACGACAGGCTCCCGGTTCCGTCCGTCGTAACTCGGAACATAATTCGTAATCTTAGGATTATACAGAATATCACGGGCGATAGGCCGCAGCCGGCATTCTATATATCGGGGAGCAGAAGCGCCGTCTCCCGTATAAAGATTACCGAAATTGCCCTGCTTATCAATAAAAAGTTCTTTATTGGCAAGAACAACCAGTGCGGAATAGATGGAAGCATCTCCATGCGGATGATATTTCATGCACTGTCCAACGATATTTGCAACTTTATGATATTTTCCATCATCCGATTCAATAAGAGTATGTAAAATACGACGCTGAACGGGCTTTAATCCGTCGGTCAGTTCGGGAATAGCACGGTCGCGGATAACATAGCTCGCGTACTGAATAAAATTAGTATCAAAGATGTTTTTAACGTAAGCCATTTTTACCTCAAGCGTCGATATCAGCAGAAAGATGATGTACAATAAAATCCCGTCGTTCGGGAGTATTTTTACCCATATAAAAATTCAGGAGGTTCGGTACATTTTTAAGCGTACGGATACCGACGGGAGTTAAATGCATTCCTTTATCTTCACTTTCGCCCGGTTTCCGCTCATGAATAAACTGCCCGAATTCTCCGGGACTTATTTCTCCCAAACCTTTAAATCGCGTAACCTCAGCACCGGTTCCAAGCAGCTTCAATTGCTTGTCGCGGTTCGCCTCATCATAACAGTATACGGTACGAGTCTTATTTCGTACCCGGAAAAGCGGCGTTTCAAGAATGAAGACACGACCGCTTGTTACCAGTTCTTCAAAAAACAGTAAAAAGAATGTCAGTACTAAATTCCTGATATGAAATCCGTCGTTATCGGCATCGGTTGCAATCACTATTTTAGAATATCTTAATCCGGAAATATCTTCCTGAATGCCGAGCGCCATCATCAAATTATACAGTTCCGCATTTTTATAGATATCTTTTTGTTTTCGTCCGTACATATTCTCCGGCTTTCCACGGAGACTGAATATTGCCTGTGTCTTTACATCGCGGGAACCGACCATCGATCCCGTCGCGGAATCTCCCTCCGTCACAAAAATCATTGAATTTGCCCCGGAGGCTCCGTCCTGAATATGATAACGGCAATCCTTTAATTTTGGAATTTTCAGAGAAATCTTTTTTGCCGCTTCACGGGCTTCCTTTTTAACCCCGTTTATTTCCGCATGCGCCTTTTGATTTCTTACTATTTTTTCCTCAAGAGCGGCTGCATCAGACGGATTATGGCGCAGCCAGTCGTCTACGGACAACATGGTATTTTTTATTATGGGAGTACGAATTTCAACATTGCCCAGTTTGTTCTTTGTCTGGCTCGTAAACATAGGTTCATCGATGCTCAGTTTTATCGCAACCGAAAGTCCTCCGCATACGTCTTTGGCATCGTAGTTCTTTTTATAAAACTCATTGATTCCCTTCGTGAATCCATCAAGAAAAGAATTGACATGCGTACCGCCATCCGTTGTGGCCTGTCCGTTTACAAATGAATAAATAACTTTTTCAAGTTCGCTCGTATGCGTAAAAACGAATTCAAACTGATTATCCTCAAATTTCGTTGTGAAATCGGTAATCGGATATAACGGTTTGCCTTCCATTTCATTCTGCAGCAGATCAGTCAGTCCTTTTTCACTGAAAAACTCTTTTCCATTACAGATAATTTTGAGCCCTGGGTTCAGATAAACATAATTCCACAGCCGCTTCTCGACCATATCCATATTATAGGAATATTTTCCAAATAATGTCTCATCAGCAATAAATTCAAGGTATGTTCCATTTTTAGAACCTTTTTTCGCAGGGCCTGTTTTGGAATTTATCTTTTTACCGCGTTCATACTCAACAACGGCACATTCTCCGTCGCGAACAGATGCCGCCCGGAAATAGGAAGAAAGCGCGTTTGTCGCTTTTATTCCGACGCCATTCATTCCGATAACCTGCTTGAAGACCGCGTTGTTATATTTAGCACCGGTATTGGTTTTCGAAACACAGTCCTCAAGCTTTCCCAGCGGAATACCGCGTCCGTAATCACGAATCTTTACCCGCGTATCTTTTATTTCTATAAGTATTTCTTTCCCGAATCCCTGCGAAAATTCATCTACGGCGTTATCGATTCCTTCTTTCAGAAGTATGTAAATTCCATCGTTTTCATTAGATCCGTCTCCGAGGCTCCCGATATACATACCCGGCCTTCGACGTATATGTTCAAGACCATCCAGATGCTGAATACTGCTTTCATCATAAGCAGCAGTTTTTTTACTTTTTATTGATTTTCCACCCATGTTACTCATTATACAGCAAGACTAAAACAGCGTCCAGCAACATAAAAAAAGGAGTCTTTCCCAGAACCTGAGAAAGACTCCTGCAACACATAAGGAGGTTTTTGTTATTTTATATCCCGCGGTACCGTAATACCAAGTTTCGCTTCTGTATCGGGATTCACGCTTAAATCGCATTTTGACAAATACTGTATCGGCATATCAGCCGGCTTTTTTCCGTTTTTAAGGATATCAACAGCCATTACCGCAGTCTGCTTTCCCAATTCATAATAATTGATTCCATACGTCGCAAGTCCGCCGGACTGTACCATTCCGTCCTCGCCGACAATAGTAGGAATTCCGTTATCATTTGCAACCTGCGCAACGGTTGCCATACCGGCAGCAATCATATTATCCGTAGGAGCATAAATAGCGTCAACTTTACCGACCAGACTCTGTGTTACCTGCTGGATTTCATTCGAGCTTGAAACAGTTGCATCAATATATTTCAGTCCAAGTTTGTCACATTCAGCTTTAGCAAGTTTCGACTGAAAAATAGAATTCTGTTCGCTGGAACAATACAGGATTCCGACAGTTTTCGCATCCGGAACAATTTTTTTAAGAAGATCAATCTGTGCGGCGCACGGGGTAAGATCCGATGTTCCCGAGACATTTCCGCCCGGTGCCTTATTCGTCTTTACCAGTTTTGCACTTTCAGGATCCGTTACAGCGGTTACGAGCACCGGAATATCCTTTGTCAGATTTGCTACTGCCTGGGCAGCAGGAGTTGCGATAGCCAGGATAAGGTCGTCACGATCGTTTATAAGCTTCTGGGCTATTGTTACGCAGTTTACCTGTTCCCCCTGCGCATTCTGATAATCAATTTTTATATTTTGACCATCAACGAACCCTGCTTCGGCAAGACCATCAACAAATCCTTTGTAGGCTCCGTCAAGAGCCGGATGCTCTACAAGCTGGACAATACCAATCTTAAAGACTTTCGGTTTTCCGGAGTCTTTACTGCCGCCGGCAAAAATCACGGCAGCAGCCAGAAATGCCGTTACGGCAGCTGCAATTTTTTTCATTTTCCTTCTCTTCTATAAAAAAGCTGTATTTCAGAATATATACACTGTCTGTACATTCTGACTTTATTTTTTAACTATAGTAAAAGTATCGTCAAAAGTCAATATCTTTCTGTAAATTTATACATATATATTGTTTTTTTGAAATAAATATACAGTACTATAAATCTGTTCAAACAACGTATTTTTTTGTATACTATTTAAAATGCTTAAAACATTTAAAATGATAAAGACCTTTTTTTTTCCTAAATCTGATGATATAGAAAATACATTCTATACCATTACAGGGATTTCCTATATGCTCTTTACCATTCTCTATTTTATACACAAAGATTATGCGCTGGGATGGCTCAGCGCTATTATTCTGGCAGGATATATAATACTTTTTATTTTTACCCAGTTCCTTCCCGACTACTTTTTCTTTACCTTTTCCATCATCGGACTTATCTGTTACAGTATTTTTGTTACACTCTCTTTTAATAACGATCTCGGCACTTCACTTTTCACACTCAGTCTGATTATTTCAGCTTCTTTTTCTCAGTACAACAAAAAAACTCCCACAAAGTTTTATCTGTTTGTCGGGACACTCAGTATATCTGTTACGCTGTTCGATGTTGTATGGACATCCGGACATGGAAATTTAAACACGGATATTTTTGGAAATACCTTTCAGTCGTTCCTTTTCTGCTACAACATCGGTATTTCAACACTAACCGTCGTGCTGATAAGTCTTGAGGCTGAAACAAACATGAAAAAAATGCGGCGAATCCAGCAGCTTCAGATAAATAAACTGATTCAGACCGCAAATCATGATAAATTAACCGGTCTGCCCAACAGAAGAAAAGCGATGGATCTTCTTCATAAGCTGGAAGCGGCCAACAACGCTGACGGCTATGAATATTCCCTTTCCATTTTCGATATAGACAAATTCAAGAATTTCAATGATACTTACGGACATAACTGCGGAGATTTTATGCTGACGTCCATATCCGCCTTCATTCAAACACTTATGCCGAAAAACGGCTTATTCGCCAGATGGGGCGGAGAAGAATTTATCATTATTGTTCCCGACAATATCACGTATCTGGCACATCTCATTGAGACAATCCACCGTGCTGTTGAAAAGAAACATTTTGCCTACAATGAAATGGATGTTTCAATCACGATGACATTCGGGCTTGCCGGTTCACAAACCAACAGAACGCTTGATAAAATGCTTATCACTGCCGACAACAACCTGTTTTTAGGAAAAGAACGGGGAAGGAATCAAATTGTTATAACGGATAATTCAGATGCATAATTTGTATTCATTCAAAAATTATATCGAAAAAAATACCATATATCTGTTTCTCGCTCTGTTCTGCGTTCTTCATCTTTTTTATGCTGTTCTGCTTTTTTCAGCCCAGACGGAGCTGTTCCGGCAACCAGTCATCTGGAATGCTGTTCTTTCGTTCATATATCTTATTCTTTTTTTATTCCGCACCCGTATGAGCAGAATCATCGTCTATACTGTCATTGTTACGGGTACACTACTTTATACACTCGCTTTTACTTTATATACTGAATTAAATCCGGGATTCATTTTTATCCTTTTAGCCTTTATTCCGGTAACATTTCTTTTCCTTGACGGAATCGCCAAACCATCGCACTATAATCTGATTATATATCTGGTGGTGGCAAGCACGATATTTGTAGAAACACTGCTGACTGCGGGCCGGACACCGGACATATATCGGATTTCGCTTAAAACAAGACAAATATGTCAGACGTATTTCTTTTCAAATGTCATATTCGTTTTCGCTGAAATTATATTTGCGTTATGGAATATGGCGAATAAACTGTATAAAATAAACCGGGAATCGGAAATGACCTATAAAGAAGTCGAATATATAGCAAAACACGATGTACTCACCGGCCTCATAAACAGACGTCGTATAGCAGATATTCTGCGATCCTGTGAAGTGAAAAAAAAAGCAGACGGCACCGATTACGCCATCTGTATTTTTGATATCGACGAATTTAAGCATATAAACGATACGTACGGGCACGATGCGGGCGACTGTATTTTGAAAGAATTTACGCGCGCCATACGGGACCGGATACCGCTGCCGGCCAAAATCGGCCGGTGGGGAGGCGAGGAATTCCTGATTCTGTATCCCTTTCTGACCGACAATACAATCTTTGAGCTTGACAATGTCAGAAAAGAAGCAAGCGAATGCATCTTCGATTATCGGGGAACAGGCATCAGAGTCTCTGCGACCTTCGGCATTTCATCCTCCCGGCATTTAAAGAATCACGAAGAAGTACTGACCGATGCGGACCACCAGTTATATGAAGGTAAAACGCACGGGAAAAACAGACTCGTCGTTTCCGGGAAATTCTAAAAACCGGTTGTACCGGCAGCCGGTTTTAAAATGCCGGAGGAATAAAATCAATTCCCAAAGTTTCATTAAAACCGTACATAAGATTCATGTTCTGTACAGCCTGTCCTGAAGCACCTTTCAGCATATTGTCCAATGTAGAAATACATTCAAACATATGTCCGTCGTTTACGACAGCGATCTGTATATCACAAAAATTGGAAAAACGTACATTACGGCTTTCTGCTTTTATCCCGGAAGGCAGAATTCGTACGAACGGTTCGTCTTTATAAAAATCACTGTATAATATCCGGAGATAATCGACAAGTTCGTCATTCGTTTTGTCCCGGTTTGACTGCAGAAACTTCTCTGAAAACGGCGCATATATCGTACTGACAATACCTCTGCTTTGAGGAATCAGGTGCGGAGTGAAAACTATACCGACGTCGGTCCCAGCCGCAATACTGCAGTTCCGCACAATTTCAGGCTGGTGCCGGTGTGCTCCGACTCCATATGCTGAAAAAGATTCCCCGCAGTTGCAGAAACTGTTTGTTTCAGTCGGTTTTCGACCGGCACCGGTAACACCGCTTGCACTGTCTATTATTATGGTATCATTCCGGAGAACGCCGGATTTTAACGCAGGTAAAAGGCCAAGTGTAGCGGATGTCACATAACATCCGGGATTACCGATAACCCGCGCCTTCTTTATCTGTTCTCTGTTCATCTCGGGAAGGCCGTAGATACTTTCCGTATGAACTTCCGGAAACTGCCAGTCTTTCTTGTACCATTTTTTAAAAGTCGCTTCATCCAGTCCGAACCGGAAATCGGCACTCAGATCTATAAGTTTCTTTCCGTTTTTGACACAATAATCGGCATACTGCTCAGCAATACCGTGCGGAAGAGCAGTAAAAAGTATATCTGACTTTTCTTTTACCTCGTCGGCAGAAAGAAGATATCCATCAGTTTTTCCCCTGAACTGCTGAAACAGGTTCGGATAAACAGCTGCTATATTCTGTCCCTCAAAACTTACTGATGAAAGATAAATCCGTTCAATTTCCGGGTGACAAAGAAGCAGACGGACAAGTTCAACTCCGGCATATCCCGTAGCGCCAATAACTCCGGCATTAATCATTTATTACTCCTGAATACTGATAACAAAAACGGCAGCCAGATTTTGCGCCGCTCTTGAATTGCATACGGGGTAATGGTACACTACGGTAATGAAACATGCAATATTCACACAAAAACTAAATTTATTTTTTCTGTTGGCGGCAGTACTTTCAAGTACCGTTATATTTGCCTGTAAATCTGCCCCCGTTCAAATTCCTGCTGACAAGACAGCTGCTGAATTAATTCAAGACGGACAGGATGCCTATACCGCAGGTAACTACGAGGCAGCACTGCAATACTATCAGGCTGTCATCGACCGGTTCGGAACAGATACGGCAATATATGTTGAAGCACGGTATGAAATCGCTCATCTCTATATGAAAAAGGAAGAATACCGCAAAGCGGAACCTATTCTGAATGAAATCAAAGAAATATTTTACACTACCCAGCCGGGAATACTTCCCGCCGCTTACGACAAACTTGCCGAAATAGAACTTGCAAAAATTCCTGCATCGGAAAAGACAGAAAGCACACCTGCTGCTTCCAGTCCGGCTGACACGGAATCTGCCGGTAACTGAGCACTATCACGGCGGTGACGGCACGTTTATCCGCCGTGTTTCACCGTCCCCGGGCAGCCTTATCATCAGGTGTGATGATTGCATCTATTTTTATGCCCTTTTGCTGTGCAATCTGCTCTATCAGTTTTTTTGTGTATTTCCCTGTTCCACGGGGATGCGGATGTGGTTCTGCATCGCCTATAAGGATTATCTGCCGCTGTGCTGCAGTATCCCAATTGTAAAATTCTTCTGATGCATACAGAGCCTCGTAGACTGCTTCAGGTATATCGCCGCCTTCAAGGCCGTTAATAGAGAAGCCGTTCAGATTCTTAAGAAATTCATCAGTATTTTCTGTAAAGTCAAAAAATTTGACCGGCAATTTTTTGTAGCGCCATCTGTCAACATAATCCCGATACAGCAGCAAACCCAGCCGGACCTCGCCGAATCCACGGAGTTCCGAAAGAAGCCGCGGGACCCATTTTTCTCTGAGTTCGTCGATATCATCTTTCATGCTCCCGGTAGCATCAATAGCAAAAACGACATCTACCTTATTTTTCGGATTTATAGTGTCCATTACCTTACAAATATCATCAACGATAGTCGGAGGCCCCTTCGAATAAGTCAGATTTTCGGCGATTTCTGAAAACTTGGCCGCGGCCAGAGGATTATAATCGTCGGTAAGAACGGGAACATCTTTTACCGGAGGTTCGGTTATCGGTTCCGCAGGTTTTTCTGCCGGCGGTTCCTGTTCCCGGATTTTTCCCAAATCAAACATAAAAGGATTATCTTTAAAATCACCGGTGTAATCGGCATACTTTTTCGCAAAGGCACGAATATTGATGAACGTTCCTTTTTTGACAGAAAGAATTCCGTTTCTTGTCCACGGATAACCGAATTGAATTTGCTGCGGAATGTAGATATGAAAACATTCTCCTATTCCCGGATGATTTTCAATGGTCGAATCAACCAGACTGTATTTCGCATAATTGCTTACCAGCGGTTTCCCATTAAGGTACCGTACTTCGTCTCCATTAACTGCATTCCAGGTTAAAGCCCGGTAGGCATAATTGTCTTCTTTTCCGTCGGGATCTTTTGTCGTTTCAGTAAGCAGTACAGATTCCATTCCGTTCTTCTTCTTAATATATAAATGATACCCCGCACTTCCGGAAAATCCTTCTCCGGTACTTTCAAGCAGAATATCTTCTGGATATACTGTCAAATCGTTTTGAGCAAATACTGGAAAAACAGCAACGACAAGGCCTGTTATTAAAGGGATAATTCGCTTCATCATACTTTAAACATCGGTATATATAAAGATTTGTGTAGAAAACATTTTTTATTAATCGATGTGATTGAAAATAAGTTAAAATATGCTATAATCCATTCATAATGGCTTCAGAAAAAGATACAATCACATTTGAATCAGTAGACATAAGCCAGTTCTTCGATACCAAAGAGAGTAAAAAGAACAATACTCCCGGCGGTATTATTGTTCTTACTGCAAAACAGACAAACATGGTTGAAAATCTTATGGCCAAAGTCAAAACTGCTGCACCTGAACGCTATATTATTTTTCAAGAAAGGATGCAGGATCTCAACCGGCTCGCGGAGAGCATAGCGCGATTCCCCTCACTGCTGGAACGTCATGAACTCACAGGAGGGATCAGAACACCACAGTCGCTGATTGATTCTCTTATTTCAAGTCATAACGAAGGCGACCCTACACTCCAGCTTCCGTCAAAGGCAACACTCGGAAAAGGATTTCTTGTTGCAAAAATACATACTTTTTCATCTTTGTCAAAGTTAGCTAAAATAATTAACGAACCGGGAGACATTGTCAGCGACTTTCAGAACGAGACCATCACCATGATGTTTTCGCTGCTCGCAGAAGACATCTACCTGAATCTTATTCATGATGCAGGGATTCCTATGGATTTTCGCCGGCAGATGGCTATTTCATTGCTACTGTTATGGGAGCACCGGAGCGATCAAACAATTGTGGATGTAGCACCCGTTCTCCAGTCTGTGTGGATGGCCCGCAGAAAACTTGCACCAGCGTTTGGAACCCTGATGGGAACAAGCGAACTGCTGCTTATTTCAATACAAATGGACAGTCAGTGGATAAAATTCATAAAGAAAAAAATGACACAGGAAGATGTTTCTCTGGCCATGGAAGAGTTTCTCTTCGGATTGTCCTATGAACAGATAACAAAACTGCGGGAAATCTTAAAAAAGAAAGGGATTCCGGCAATCGGGCGGGATGAAGTTTCGTCATTTCTCGGTCAGCATGTAAAAACAGATGCCGGACTTGACTACAGGGATTTCTATTCCATGTATACGATACGGAGAGATAATGCACGGGCCAGAACCCGAATGAACCTTCCCGGTCCCCATTATACACTGGAAGATCATTTTATACGCTTCGTAATGGAATTAAACAAGGAGAAACAAAATAATGACACCTTCTCAGGACAACAGCGGAACGAAGATGCAGCAAAACGCTCTGGGTAAAAAAAAGGTTCCGTACCGATTCGGCGAAAAATTACGGAAAGTAAGAGAACGGAAAGGATACACACTGAAAGTCGTAGCAACAAGGGCAGGTGTCAGTGAAAGTCTGGTTTCCCAAATCGAGCGCAATCGTGTTTCACCGGCTATAGATACACTCCTTACGCTCGCGGATGTTCTTGACATAAATCTTGATTATCTGTTTGAAGATTACCGGAGGAAAAGACCAGTACAGGTTATACGAAATGCGGAACGGCGGACGCTTTCCGAAGAGGATGTAAAATTTGAAGAGCTTGCACGCCCCGATGAAGCAGACGGTCGCCATGCACTGGAATCATATGTTATAGAAATACCGGCCGGTTCGCAGACTCACCGCGGATCCTACGGGCACCTCGGCAGAGAATTCGGAGTCATAGTACAAGGGAAAGGTCAGCTTCACTATGAGAATCTTATTTATGATCTGAATGAAGGCGACAGTGTTTCCTTTTCCGCAGGCGCCCCGCATACGCTCACCAATAACGGCGATACGATATTGAGAGCCATCTGGGTCGTTACCCCTCCGCAGCGATTTGTATAACGGCCGTACTCCTATTGACAAATACTCTGTTTTTTGTCATATTTATAAAATGTTACGGAACTCCGACAAGAGGAGGTGAGAATATATGGCAAGCATTATGGTTGATGATTCAGAGAATCTTGAAAAAGCAATTAAACGTTTCAAGAGGATGGTAGAAAAAGAAGGAATCATTCGTGAATACAAAAAACGTGAGTACTACGAAAAACCGTCTACAATTCTTAACCGCAAAAATAAAACTCTGCAGCGTAAATTATTGAAGAAAAATAGAAAATCCCATGACAGGACTTCATACTAGTCAGTTTTTTTACTCAGAGAAAACCCCGGGAAACCTTCCGGGGTTATTTTTTAAACACCCTGCTATTCTTACCGCAGCAGTAGTACTGTTTTTCTGTCTGGTATCCTGTACGACACTACCGGAGCGGGTGGAAACGACACACTACACTGTCGGACAGATGGTACCGGAAAAAATCGTCTGGAGAACCGTTACTCCCGCAATAGAACGGGTCGATTTTTTCAGCCGGGAACTTCCGCTCAGATGGCATGCCGTACGGATTGATCTTTCCGACAACAATTTACAAATTATTACGTTTCCTTCAAAGACGACAGCTGAACAAGCCCTGCGGACAGGAATAACAGTCGGTGATTTTTCACGATCGACAAAAGCAGTTGCTGCAATAAACGTATCGCCCTTTACACTCTCTTATGGGTTTCTGTACGCACGGCCTGCGATTCTAGGACTCTGGGTTGTCGGGGAAACGCTGCTTTCCGAACCGGAACCACGGTACGGGGCTCTTCTTATAAATAAAACAGACAGGGGAACCTATACGGCAGAGATAACGGACTGTCAGACAAAAAATACGGCGGCTACTTATTATGCGTTCGGCGGCTACTGGACAATCCTGCGTAACAATACGATTTTTCAATTTAAACACTACCGGACGGCCCGTACAGCTGCCGGTATATCAGAAAACGGCAAAATTCTTATTCTTTTATCAGTGGAAGGTAAAAAACGGGAATCAAGTCAGGGTCTCAGCTTTATGGAATGTGCACAGATTCTGAAAACATTGGGGGCAGAAACGGCACTTGAATTTGATGGCGGCAGTTCTTCTGCTCTCTACATAAACGGCGGGAACACTTTTGCTTACGAGACAAACAGAAAGGTTGCTGCCTGTCTCGGGTTTAGATAATCGATACCGGTACGTCAGTTCTTCTTAAAATTTTCCATATAAGCTGCAACAGACCGGGTCATTTCAAGAGAGAAATCAGCCATATATTTTCTTTTGCAGAAGGCCTGCAGGTAGCTGTCAAAGTCAAAAGATTTTTTTTCATCGGTGATATACAGATTTTCAAACATGCTCCGCAGCTCTTCCTCGTTGCGGCGATGATATCGATTTTTTTGCACAACGTATTCTTTGCTGAAACGACGGGGTTTCTTTCTTTCCTTCTGCTGATCCGTCGGATACCCGTACACGACCATGGCTGCCGGAAAGACAAATTTATCAAGCTCCAGTAACTTCACTATCTGTTCTTTATTTTCAAGTATGTCGCCAATAAAACAGGAACCGATACCTAAAGACTCTGCAGCGACCACACTGTTCTGTGCCGCGATTGCTGCGTCCGTAACGGCCAGAAATGCATCGCCGAATCCGGGTTCCCTGCAGGCGGCCCCGGCATACCGGTAACAATCAAGCCATTTCCGGCAGTCGGCGAGAAACACCAGAACCAGCGGTGCTTTCGCAATAAAAGGCTGATTGTCGCAATATGCTGCAAGCTGTTCTTTTATCGTTTTATCATCTATTTCCAGTATGGTATATAAAATCTGATTACCTGCAGCAGGAGCCTGCAGTGCGCTTTCAATAATCAAATCGCGAACCGCAGGTTCCAGTTTTGTGTCACGATATGCGCGAACCGATTTCCGGGTAAACAGTGATGTGAGTATATCATTCATAAGGCACTCCTTGCTCTTATACTCATAGGAAAAGGTACCTGCTGTCAAGATGCCCGGAATTCGGAATTATACAATCGTACAAATTAGAGAACGGGAAGTTGACGAACAACAGGGAATAAACTATTATATTTATATGGGCGTTGCTACAAGTCAGCAGATTACAAAATATTATGATCAATATCGTGATACGGAGCTTACGTTCACTAAAGACATCATCAAAACATTGGGACTGGACCCGCGGCAGATTTATATAAAATGTAACGGAGGACAGTGGCCCTGTATTATTAATTCAACTTCGTTCCTGTCTGCCCGTATTATAATCGGAACAAAAGGCGGAGCCTTCGTTCAGATAACGCAGAAAAATACGTCGTCAATGAGTCTGAGATTCTGCTTTTATGAACTTGAAAAAGATATGATGAGTTTTTTCGTATCATGCAGAGTCTCGAATGTAACGCCATACATGAATTCAAAAGACCTCGCGATAATAAC
>JALCCK010000036.1 GCA_022640795.1 Treponema sp. | reverse complement strand
CGCAACAAAAAGCGGAATTTGCAAAGGCCGTTTGGCAGCCTTCCGCTGAAGTGATGCAACAGAACGGGCAACCAGTTCCGTATTATCCGTATTCCAGCCGAAAACCTTAACACTTCCCAGACCGCGATCGCTGACCCATCTGTTGAGCAATTCGGACGGTTCAGCCCCTGCCCATCCGAACATGAAAATCTGGGCAAGCAATTCCTCATCTGTCATCCGGCCGACTAAAATCTCCGCAAGCTGTTCAGCCGGATAATCACTCCAGAACGTTACGGTCTGCTGAAGTGACGACGATTCTGCCGGAAGCAAAAAAGAGAAAAAAAGCAACAATAATAGAAAAAAGATTTTTTTTTTATGGAGACCGAAGAACATCAGGACTGTTCCCCGGATTTTTTATCATAGCTTATACCTCGTAATGTCCGGATATAATTCTCTGCAGCATGTGCAGCAACCGCTCCGTCGGAAACCGCTGTTACGAGTTGACGGAACGGCTTTGCACGTACGTCACCGGCGCAGAATATCCCCGGTACAGCCGTTGCCATATTCTCATCAGTCGTTATATAACCGCCTCTGTCGACCGGAAGAATTGAAACTATATCGGTCCGAGGTTTCATTCCTGCAAAGATAAAAACAGCATCACAGGGAAGCTCCGTTCTCTCATTTGTAATCGTGTCTGAAAGAATAACAGACTGAACTTTACCGTCTCCCCGAATCTCCTCAACGGCGCTGTTAAATCTGACCGTTATATTCTTATTTGCAAGCACACGGTCTGCTATAGCCTTTTGAGCCCGCAGCTCCGAACGCCGATGAACCATGACAACATCGTCGGTAAGTTCTGCCAGATATTCAGCTTCCACACAGGCAGAATCTCCGCCGCCCACAACCAGTATCTTTTTCCCCGCGAAAAAAGGACCGTCGCACGTGGCACAGTATGAGACACCCCGTCCGGTAAATTCTGTTTCGCCGGGGACTCCCAGCATCCGGTGTTCAGCGCCGGTAGCAATCAGCAGTGCCGCACATTCCAGCAAACCGGAATCAGTAGTAATAGTGAATTTATTTTTGACTTTATCTATTGCAGAAACCTGCGCCTGACGTATTTCAGCACCGAACATACGAGCCTGCTTTTCCATAGTTTGAACAAGCTCCGAACCATTCACAGCAGGAAAAACGCCAGGATAATTCTCAAGATTGTTAATGCTCAACGCCTGGCCCCCCGGAATAGAAACATCAAGCACCAGAGTTTTCATCCCTGATCGCGCGCCATACTGGGCGGAAGACAGTCCAGCGGCTCCGGCGCCGATGATGATATAATCATAATATTCGTTTGGCATGAAAAAAGTATATCAGAGCTGATTTCAAAAGTCCATTACTTTTACGAAACAAAAAAAGCGAAGCACCTGATAAACAGAATGCCCCGCTTCATATATAATAAACGAACCGCGGCTTTGCCGGACCGGTCCGGAAGGACGAAGACCTGTTACAGATCTTCGAAAAGGCGTCGAGCGGAATCGAACCGCTGCATAGAGGTTTTGCAGACCTTTCCCTTACCACTTGGGTACGACGCCAAAGGTGTAAGAATGATACTAGCAGAAAAGTTCTTCTTTGTCCAGTATTTAGCCGGTAAAATACCGGATTTACGCAGGAGAAAAAAAGAAACCCTTTACCGTACTATTTTAAACCAAAACAAGACTGCAGAGGGTATTTTGACGCTACTCCGTCCGGGAACCAATCCGGTCCTGAAATGTTCTCCGGCCGGTTTCTGCCGGAAGATAATCTGGTTCCCGGGAATTCCTCGGTTATTCCCGTTTCAAAACCAGTCTGTTCCTGAAAAATTCTGCGGTTATTCCCGTTTCAAAACTAATCTGTTCCTGAAAAATTCTGCGGTTATTCCTGTTTCAAAACTAACCTGTTCCTGAAAAATTCTCCTGCTCTTTTTTTCCGGGAACAGTACTGCCTCCGTATTTATTCAGGATATGTCATATGAGCCGCATCAATATCATTGAGCATTTTAAGGTACCGTTCGATATGATATTTTGCGGTATCAAGATTCATATCACGATAATTACCGCAGTCTCGCGGAGCCGCACCGGGGATATCACCGGAAAAATCAAGTATGAATTTACACATTTCCTTTAAGAGTCCGACGATATCACGGCTCTCAAGTTTTCCGGCCAGAATAAGATAAAATCCGGTACGGCACCCCATGGGGCCGAAATAAATAACACGATCCGCCCATTTTTCATGATTACGAAGAAAAGTCGCCCCTAAATGTTCTATCGCGTGTACAGGGGCTGTTTCCAGTGCCGGCTCTTTATTCGGACGGGTAAAACGCAGATCAAAGGTTGTAAGAATTTCCGTTCCAACGGTGTCCCGCCGGGAAACGTAAACACCCGGCAGCAATCTGTCGTGATTAACCGTAAAGCTCGCTATCTTTTTCATACTATTCATAGTATGAGTATGTATTTTTTTGTGCTGATTGGCAAGCAGAAACAAAACCATGTCGGAAATTTCCGCACAACGTGATATCCGGATATTTTCTTGAAAAACCCTCCCCATAATGCTATATTTAAAACCTGAAGGTCAGAAACAGACAGGTTCGGGAATAAGAGGATTTTTTATGAAGAAGAAAACAATTATAACTATCGGAATTATTGCAGTAGTGATTATTGCAATCTACTCATCATTTGCCGGCACCTATAATAAACTGGTTTCGCTGGATGAAAATGTAGCGACCCAGTGGGCACAGGTACAGAATCAGTACCAGCGTCGGATGGATCTCATTCCGAATCTTGTAGCGACAGTAAAAGGATATGCGTCCCATGAGTCGGATGTCTATACACAGGTTGCTGATGCCCGTTCGAAAGCAGGAGGAGTCATTCAGGTCGACAGTAAAATTCTGGAAGATCCCGAAGCATTCCAGAGATATCAGCAGGTGCAGAACCAGCTCGGAAGCAGCCTTCAGCGGTTGCTTGCAGTCTCGGAAAATTATCCGGAACTCAAGGCAAATCAGAATTTTCTGGCTCTGCAGGATCAGCTGGAAGGAACGGAAAACCGCATCGCAACAGAACGGAAACGTTACAACGATACGGCTAAAACATACAATATGTATGTACGCCGGTTTCCGACCAGTATAATCGCCAACATGAACGGATTCAGGACAAAGGAATATTTTTCAGCGTCCCAGGAAGCGCAGTCCGCCCCGAAAGTCCAGTTCTGAACCGGAGGCAGAAAATGACAAAAAAATACCTTCTGAAAAAAATGAATCTCACTACAGAAGCACTGGAACATATCCGGAAAAAAGTTCAGGAAACAGAAGCCGCAACAACCGGAGAAATAGTAATAGCAGCGACACCCCAGAGTTCAAAATATTCATTCTGGGAACTTTTTGCGGCGGTACTGCTTTCAGCAGCGGTATTTGCGGTTTTTCTCCCTTTTACGGACCGCATAACAGACTGGATGTACAATCACTACTGGCAGATATCTTTCTGGTATCTGCCGGCTTTCTACGGCATTATGTGCTTTGCAATTATCGCACTCGGATTCTATTTTGCTAATATTCCGGCTATAGACCGCCTCGTCATTCCCCGCGCCGTACAGCATGGAGTTGTGACAAATCGTGCATTCAGATTTTTTACAGAGAGCGGCGCCTATTGTACTATGGAACATTCCGGTATTCTCATATTTATTTCGTATCTCGAAAAGCAGGTCAGGATCATCGCGGATAAAGGGATTTCTGAAAAAATCAACCAGGAACTCTGGAACATCATCGCAGACGGGCTTGCAGAAGGTATCGGAAAACGGGATGCAGAAGCGGCGGTCTGCGATGCAATTGAAAAATGTGGTGAACTTTTAAAAGAACATTTTCCGGCACATAAAGAAAATCCTGATGAACTTTCTGACGGCATGATTATTCTGGAGGGCGAAAAATGGACATAAACCGGAAAAAACGACTTCTGACGATACTTTGTACTGTCATACTGCTGTTCACCGCTTCCACCGCCTGGAGTCTTACGGTTCCCGCATGGACAGGACCGGTAAACGACCAGGCCAATATACTATCGGTATCCGAAAAACAAACGCTGACTGCGTATCTCACGGACGTGAATGATCAAACCGGCGTTCAGGCAGCGGTTCTTATAGTCCGATCGCTGGACGGTGAAGCACTTGAATCCTACAGCATGCGTGTCGCTGAAGCATGGAAACTCGGGCAGAAAGGCAAAGACAACGGAGCACTGCTTCTCGTTGCCATGAACGAGCACAAAATAAGAATCGAAACGGGCTACGGCCTGGAAGGAAAATTAACAGACGTAAAAGCAGGGCTCATTATCAGAAACGTTATCACTCCTTATTTTAAAAGCGGAAAATACGGAGAAGGAATCGAAGCCGGAATTCAAAACATAATCGGTGTCGCAACCGACAATGCCGATATCACGGCGGAATCCGTGGCTAACCCTCAAAAAAAGAAAGATAATTCTGATGCTATAGCAGCCATTCTGTTTTTCATTATCTTCTTTGGTATAATTACAAGCGGCATAGGCCAAAGTACCGGCCACCTCGGCTGGCTTCCCTGGCTCTGGCTGTTCGGTTCCGCAACAAGGGGAACACATACCTATACCGGGCATGACGATTTTCACAGTAATTTCGGCGGCTTCGGGGGCGGAGGTTTTTCCGGTGGCGGCGGCGGGTTCGGCGGCGGCGGAGCGTCCGGCAGCTGGTAACAAGAAAAGAATAGCAGGCTCTTTTCCGAACGGCTTTTTATCTTGCCGATTTTACGGAATTACGGTATTCTTGTTTTATGTCTTATGAAGTCACAGCCACCCGCAGGCGTCCGCAGAAATTTGATGATCTTGCCGGTCAGGAATTTGTTGCGGCGACATTGAAAAATTCCATTGAATCAGGAAAAATAGCTCATGCCTACCTTTTTTCAGGGCCGAGAGGATGCGGAAAGACATCTACCGCCCGTATTCTTGCGAAAGCCTTAAACTGCAAAGATGGTCCGACGGCAGTACCGTGCGGTACCTGTACGGCATGTCGTGAAATAACAAAGGGCTCTAGCATGGACGTCATCGAAATCGACGGAGCCTCGAATACCAGTGTCAACGATGTCCGTCAGATAAAGGACGAAGTTCTGTTTCCGCCGAATTCACTTAAATATAAAATCTATATTATTGACGAAGTCCACATGCTTTCGACAAGTGCTTTTAATGCACTCTTGAAGACAATTGAAGAACCGCCGCCATATGTTATTTTTATTTTTGCAACAACTGAGCTGCAGAAAGTTCCTGCAACGATAAAAAGCCGTTGCCAGCAATTCAATTTCAGACTGGTTCCGGTAGAAACAATAAAAAAGCTGCTTGCTGACGCGGCTGCAGAAGTAAATATCAAGGCTGAAGACGAAGCTCTCTTCTGGATAGCCAGAGAATCGACCGGTTCAATCCGGGACGCTTATACACTCTTCGATCAGATAGCGGCGTTCAGTGATGGAAACATTACGTACGAAAAAATACGCGACAAACTGGGACTTGTCGGAATTGACCGGCTGAATGAGATTTTTCTGAAATGTGTTTCAGGAGATGCTCATACGGTTCTTGAAACGCTTGATTCGTTTCTGCAGTCGGGTATTTCAATAGACCAGCTTATTCTCAACAGTACGGAATACCTGAGGAACCTTTTGCTGCTAAAGAATGGGATCACGAAGGAATCTCTGCTGGGGCAATCACCGGACCGGTACAATACGGAAGTTCGTGAAGCCTGGACATCCATACAACTGGAACGGGCCCTGTCTATTTTCCTGCAGCTATATAGGGATATTCGTTATTCACTTTCTCCCCGGTATGAACTTGAACTCGCTTTCAGCCGTTTGTGCTGGTTAAAACAATATATATCTCCGCCCGAAGTAAAAAAAGCCATCGACGACGCCCGAAAGCTTCTTCTGGAGGAACCGCACGACACTGCTGTACCGAATCAGGCGCCACCTCAAAATAATAATGCGGATAAGAATATCACTGCTGAGGGACCTTCGGGGATGCCGCAATTTTCCGCACTTGGCTCAATCGGACAAAAAATTCCTGAAAACGAAACAATACTGCAACCCCCTGAACAGGAATTACCACCCGATTATCAGGAGACATCGCAAGGAAGTCCCTACCCTTTCGGTGATGGCGGAGCCCTGCCGCCTGACCAATCAGCGGCAGCACAGCAAAAAAATACGCTGCAGGTGAAAAACCGGGAACTGACAATAAAGCAGCTGCGCAGCTCTGTGATCGCAGATCTTTCTGTAACCGATGCGCTTACAGCATCGGCGCTTATTCAGACAGGCGACTGGTATAAAAATGAACAGAGCATACGGACAACGATTCAATCGTCCTTTCAAAAGGTACAGCTTGATAAAAAAATACAGGAAATCACTGCCTGTATTAAACGAATAAGTGGTGAAGATTTGACATTTTCAGTTGAAGTCGAAGAGCAGCAGTCCAACCGGAAAACGTCCGCACCTATTCCGCGGCAGGTTGATTTACTCTGCAAAATATTCAAAGGAACAGTAATTGGAGGAAAAACATGAATCCGTTTGATTTGCTGAAAAATCCACAGGTGATAAAAGAACAAATGGAAAAGGTCAAAGAAGAGCTGAAAAAAATTACAGCTACCGGCTCTTCGGGTGGCAATATGGTTATTATCACGTTAAACGGGCAAATGGAAATGACCGACATAAAACTGGACCCTATCTGTGTTGATAATCGCGATATCGGTATGCTGCAGGATCTTATAATGGCTGCGCATCATAACGCAACGGAAAAAATTCAGCAACAGATAAAAGAAAAATATGGTGCCTTACTTGGCGATATGAACATCCCCGGTCTGAATATCTAAAAGGTTTTCTATGAATGCATTAGATGAAATTACGGAATCTTTCTCCCGGTTGCCGGGTATCGGGAAAAAAAGCGCCGGAAGAATAGCCAATTACCTGCTGAAAACCGATCATACGTTCATTGAGAAATTTTCGGATCAGCTTTCGACACTGCAGGATAAAATAAAACCGTGTTCCATTTGCGGGGCATGGACAGAAGAAGATCCCTGCCCTGTCTGTTCAAGTACTATGCGGGATAGAAGCATCATTTGTGTTGTCGAGCAACCGCAGGATGTACAGACGATAGAAGCATCACATGAATACAACGGACTTTTCCATGTACTGGGTGGAGTCATTGCTCCGCTTCAGGGAATAGGACCGGATCAACTGACAATCCCTAAGCTGATTTCCCGCGTCCGTTCTGAAAATATCAAGGAAGTCATTATTGCAACGAATCCTACCGTCGAAGGCGACACGACCGCTCTCTATCTGCAGAAACTGCTTTCTTCTAACAAGGATCTCAAGATTTCAAGGCTTGCCTCGGGCATTCCCGTTGGAGGCGATCTCGAATATGCTGATAAGCTGACGCTAGCCCGAAGTTTCAGAGGCCGGATGCAGTTATAAAAAAGACTGTCCACAGGACAGTCTTTATAAAAACAACCACTGTTTATCACTCCATAGTACTAGAAGTGATGCAGTCAGGAATACTGCTCTCCTTATTTAAGAAGCTGAAGAACACTCTGTCCCTGCTGATTAGCCTGAGCCAGCATTGCAGTTGAAGCCTGCTGCAGAATCTGGTTCTTTGTAAAAGTAACCATTTCGGAAGCCATATCAGTATCACGAATGCGGCTTTCCGCAGCCTGAAGATTTTCAGAACCGACATCAAGACCTGTTACTGTTTTTTCAAGACGATTCTGGTAAGCGCCGAGATCTGCGCGCTGTTTATTGACTTTTTTAAGTGCCTCGTCGAGTGTCCCGATAGCACGGTTTGCATCTGCCGGTTTTGCAAGACTCATAATCTCTTCATTTCCAACATTACGTATACCCAGCGCGGTAGCCGTCATAGTACCGATATAGACTCGTGTCCTCTGATCCATATTTGCTCCGATATGGAACCACATGGAACTGGTTACACTGTTGAGTCCGGTATCCCGTGCAAAACGGCCGGTCAGCATATTCATTCCGTTGAATTGTGCCGTACTTGCAATGCGGTCAACCTCGGCAACAAGAGAAGATACTTCAACCTGAATCTGCATGCGGTCTTCATCAGAATAAATACCGTTAGATGACTGTACAGCCAGTTCACGTATACGCTGAAGAATATCGCCCGTCTCCTGAAGATACCCTTCCGTCGTCTGAATAAATGAAATACCGTTCTGGGCATTTTGTGAAGCCTGATTTAAACCGCGTATCTGGCTGCGCATTTTCTCTGAAACGGCCAGACCCGACGCATCGTCGCCGGCCCGATTGATCCTTTCACCAGAAGAAAGTTTTTCCATACTTTTCTGGGTATTGAGATCATTGATGCCAGTATAACGGTTGGCAAACATTGCACTCATGTTGTGATTAATAACCATTCTTTTTCTCCCAATAGCAAAATATTTACGCGGCGGTCACAACCCTGGTCAGGCCTGGCATCACCGGTTCCTTATTGTCTATATTTTATCTATCGGAATCGGGAAAAAAGAATTAAGTAATTTTTTTAGAAATTCACCGTGCCGTATGTTTTATGCATTCGGTACATCCGGTTACGATCACATGTTTCTTTCCATCCGGTTTATTAAAAAGCCGGGCAATAAGATACCCGTCAGCAGGAATCCGTCCACCGCAGACAGGACATTTTCGTTTTACACCGGGTTCACAAGCAGGATAACAATGGGGACATCCGGCGATTGTACAGCGCTGATCGGGAACGGTCATCGGCCGATAAATACGTGAAAACAGATTCTCTCCGGAAACAAGCCGGCTGCCGCATAACGGACAAGTCACGTTACCGGTTAACGGCTGTTTTTTCTGCGGTCCCTTTTTTGTTCTTTTTATTGAAGAAAAATAGGCAAGTGCTGCAATAATAAGGACGGCTGCAACACCGATACAGATGTACTCCATGTCGAAATTCTACTACTTTCCCGAAAAAAAAACTACGTGAACAACTTGCAAAACCCGTCTGACTTTTACAATCTATTCACGTCAGAAAGGAGCGTTGAAAGACTGCCGCTTTTCGGGTAGTATAGAAACATGAAAATAATCGTAGTCGGAAACGGTGGCAGAGAACACGCCATAGCATGGAAACTTGCACAAAGTCCCCTTGTGTCAGAAATTATCTGCGTCCCCGGAAACGGAGGAACTGCAGGTGAACCGAAATGTAAAAACGTATCGCCGGTAAATTGCGAATATCTTATCCCTGACAAAAATCCCTATATACAGATAGCAGCCCGTGAAAAATGCGACATGGCAGTGATTGGTCCGGAAAACCCGCTTGCGGAAGGCCTTGCGGATGAATTTGAAAAAGCAGAGATTCCCTGTGTCGGACCTAAAAAGAAAGCTGCCCAGCTTGAAGCGAGCAAAGATATTGCAAAAACGTTTATGCAGAAGTACGGAGTAGCCTGCGCAGCAAGCCGGACTTTTACCGACGAAGATGCAGCACGTACGTATATAAAAAGCCACGGAGCTCCACTGGTCATAAAAGCAGACGGACTTGCGGCAGGGAAAGGTGTAACTGTTGCGGCAACAGAACAGCAGGCTTTTGATGCAGTAACAGATATAATGGATTCCGGACGGATTGGTGCCGCAGGGAAAAAAATAGTCATAGAAGATTATCTTGAAGGCAGAGAAATGTCTGTTCTTGCAGCGGTTTCAGTCTCCTCTGAAAATTCACAGAAAGGGACATCCGTCATACTTCCGTTTATTCCCGCGCGGGATCATAAAAGATTAAAGGATGGAGCCATGGGACCGAACACCGGGGGGATGGGGGCCGTTGCACCACTATCCGATGTTACTCCCGCTCTCATGGATGAATTTAAAAAGAAAATTCTCGAACCGACCGTCAACGGGCTCATAGCTGAAAACTATGATTACAGGGGCTTTATATTCTTCGGCGTAATGCTTTCAAAGAACGGTCCCATGCTCCTGGAATATAATGTTCGCCTCGGAGACCCCGAAACACAGGCGGTACTGCCGCTGATGGATTCCGATTTTGCGGAACTTTGTAAAGCAATAACGGATGGTACGCTCGCGCAGTTCGATATCCGGTGGAAAAAGGGGTTCGTCGTCGCACCGGTTGCAGTTTCCGGCGGTTATCCTGCAAAATATCAGAAAGGCTATTCCATCAGAATCATACCGGGCGCGCTGTCTTCTACCGGGGCAAAGCTCTTTATAGCGGGCGCTATCAATGAACGCAGACATGCGTTAAAAGATGCCGGAGACTCGGGGCTTGTCACAAGCGGCGGCAGAGTTTTTGCATGCAGTGCATTCGGATCGACATTTGATCTGGCACGTGAAAAAGCATACTGTGCCCTGAAAGCCGTAAAATTCAAGGATATGTATTACAGAAAGGATATCGGGTTACCCGGCGCTGCAGACAGTCCTGCTCTTTAAAATAAAAAAGCGCACACCGTAACGGGGTTACTTGTTGACAGTGTGCGCACATATGAAACCGTGCATATGCCCGGTCATTTTTAAAACATCACCGATAAAACAGTGCTGCATCAGCCTGTAACGGAAGATGCAGCTTTCTATTTTCTAGTCGTCATCATTCTGCAGTGCGTCATACCCTTCTTCGCCGGTACGAACTTTCACTACGTTTTCAACATCATACACAAAGATTTTGCCGTCACCAATATGACCGGTATACAGCGCTTTCTTTGCAGTTTCTATAACAGTAGCGACCGGGACCTTTGCCACAACGATTTCAATCTTAATCTTCGGAAGAAGATTTATGTCAACAGGCGTACCGCGGTAATATTCGCTGGCTCCTTTCTGAATTCCACAGCCCATAACATTCGCAACAGTCATGCCGGTTATACCGATCTCGTTCATGGCTGCCTTCAGCTGGTTAAATTTGTTCTGACGCGTTACAATCGTAACTTTCGTCATTTTCACCTTACTGCCGGAAGGTCGTGAAGTTCCGCTTTCCGTTGTAACTCTGGTTACCGGAACTGCCTGGTTCACCGGGATAGCTACGCCGGCAGCAGCTGCTTCCGTAATTTCCTCTGCAGAAAAATTGGGAACAAAGTCTGCATAACCGGACTGAAGTCCGTGTTCGGGGAAGTCAAGTCCGCCGATTTCTTCTGCAGGTGTTACACGAAGTCCGATAGTCACATTCAGAATCTTAAACAGAATATACGCCGCGATTGCAACAAATAACGCAATCGAAATGACACCGACCAGCTGAACCAGGAAACGGCCCCACTGTCCCGTTGTAAACAGACCGCCGTCACGGGCAAACAGACCAACAGCAAGTGTACCCCATAAGCCATTGGCACCGTGTACCGATATGGCACCGGCAGGATCATCAATTTTAACCACTTTATCAAAAAACTCAACGCTCAGAACAACAAGGATACCGGCTACAGCACCAATTATTGCGGCTGCCCACGGGTCAACAACTGAACACGGAGCGGTAATTGCAACAAGGCCTGCAAGTGAACCGTTCAACGTCATGGAAACATCAGGTTTTCCATACCGGAACCAGGTAAACATCATCGTTACAACGGTCGCAACGGCTGCTGCAAGATTCGTTGTCATAAAGATATTGGATACATCAAAAGCCTGTGCAGTGCTGCTCAGTCCATAACTTGACGCAGGATTGAATCCGAACCAGCCGAACCACAGAATAAACACACCAAGTGCCGCAAGCGTGATGGAATGGCCAGGAATAGCGCGGGGTTTCCCGTCCTTATCGTATTTTCCAATTCTCGGACCGAGAATTGCGGCACCGACCATAGCACAGACACCACCGGTCATATGGACAACAGAAGATCCAGCGTAATCATGGAAGCCTGTCCAGCCAAGAATATTAAGGTTCGACAGCCAGCCACCGCCCCAGACCCAGTGACCTTCAATCGGATAAATCAGCGCACTGATAAAGACAGAATAGATAATGTACGATTTAAATTTAGTACGTTCTGCCATAGCGCCGGATACGATTGTAGCGGCCGTTGCACAGAAAACCGTATTAAAGACAACGTGTGCCCAGAGAGGTACAGTTCCTACCAGAGAACTAGGATCAAGTCCGATGCAGAATGGATTGAACCCACCCACAAGAGCCCCGGCACCACCATACATAATTCCATAGCCTATAAGCCAATAAATAGGCGTTCCGCATGCAAAGTCCATCATGTTTTTCATTACGATGTTACCTGCATTCTTTGCACGCGTTAAACCAGCCTCAACCATTGCAAAGCCGGCCTGCATGAAATATACCAGTGCAGATCCTAAAAGAAGCCACAAGGTATCTAGTTCCATTCCGGGAAAGTTTTCCATACTTTTCTCCTCACTTTTTCCCCGCACACACGGGAGTAATCTAATAAAAAAAGCGCACATTCCTGTAAAGCCGGATTACGGCCAGACAAAAATGCACGCCTTTGTGCAAAAATAATTATACTTGCGTTCCCTGAAAATCTATCGTTTTGCAGTGAACGCTCTCAACTTAAAATAGTTACAGTATAGAACTAAAATCCTGCGGATTGTAGTTCTTATTGATAAAACAGCAGATCTCCATATGTCGGGAACGGTTTGAATTGTTCACCGATAAGGGTTTCCATTTCATCGGCAACAGCACGAGTTTCCGCCATAGCAGGGATAACTGTATAGGCATACTCATGGGCACATTCCATACTGTCGGCAATTTTTTTGGTTTCAAGATGCTTTTTTGCAAGTTCCTCAGATTTAACAGAAAGTTCATCAGCCAGTCCCGAAAGTTTCTGGACAAGTCCGCTCTCAGAAGTACATTTTGCACTGTTTACAACTTCCCTGATTTTCAGCGCTGTCGTACTGACCTCTTTCATGTAACCGAAAGCAGCCGGTAGTATATCCTTCTTTATCATTTCCAGCATTGTCTGAACTTCAATATTCAGGACCTTGCAATACGTTTCAAGCTTTATTTCATAACGGCTTTTCATTTCTGTTTCAGTGTATACACCTGTTTCCGTAAAAAGCTTTATGTTCTTCGGTTTCAGATATTCAGCCATTGCATCAGGCAGTGTCTTAAGGTTCAGCAGGCCGCGCTTTTCAGCTTCGGCAATCCATCCTGCATCGTATCCGTTTCCATTGAATATAATCTTGGAATGCTTGGTTATTGTCTTTTTTACCAGCTTCTGTACATCACCGTTGAAATCTTTCGACCCCTCAAGTTCATCTGCAAATTCCCTGAAACTTTCAGCGACGATCGTATTCAGAACCGTATTCGGGCCGGCAATAGAAAGAGAAGATCCGAGGGAGCGGAATTCAAACTTGTTTCCGGTAAAAGCGAACGGAGATGTTCTGTTGCGGTCCGTAGCATCCTTCGGTATGGCAGGAAGTACATCGACGCCGATTTTCATCAGCTGTTTTGCTTTCTGGCTATAAGGTTTATCATCCCGTATGGAATCGAGAACAGCCTCCAGTTCTTCACCCAGGAACATAGAAATAATAGCTGGCGGCGCTTCATTTGCTCCAAGACGATGATCGTTTCCGGCACTGGCAACAGAAATTCTCAACAAATCCTGATTTTCATCTACTGCCTTTATAACCGCCGCAAGTATCAATAAAAACTGAGCATTCTCACGCGGCGTATCACCCGGTTCCAGAAGATTTATGCCGGTATCAGTCGACATAGACCAGTTATTATGTTTCCCGCTTCCATTAAGGCCGGCAAACGGTTTCTCATGAAGCAGACACACCAGCCCATGGCGACGTGCAACTTTTTTCATAGTTTCCATAGCAAGCTGATTCTGGTCGGCAGAAAGATTTGTTGTCGTAAAAATCGGAGCCATTTCATGCTGGGCAGGAGCGACTTCGTTATGTTTTGTCTTGGAAAGAATTCCGAGTTTCCAGAGTTCCGGATCAAGATCCTGCATAAATTCTACAATTCTGGGTTTTATGGCGGCAAAATACTGATCTTCCATTTCCTGACCTTTCGCAGGTGAGGCACCGAACAGTGTACGACCGGTATAAATCAGATCCTTGCGCTGTTTATACAGTTTTTCATCTACCAGGAAATATTCCTGTTCAGGACCGACCGTTGTCGCGACACGGCATGCTTCCGTGTCACCGAACAAGCGGAGAATACGAAGAGCCTGTTTGTTTAATACTTCCATTGAACGAAGCAACGGCGTTTTTTTATCAAGCGCCTCTCCGGTATAAGAGCAGAAAGCCGTCGGAATACAGAGAGAACCGTCTTTTATAAATGCATATGAGGTTGGGTCCCAGGCAGTATAGCCGCGAGCTTCAAAAGTTGCACGAAGTCCTCCGGATGGAAATGACGAGGCATCGGGTTCTCCCTTTACCAGTTCCTTTCCGCTGAATTCCATGATTACACCACCGTCGTTTGTCGGTGAAATAAAACTGTCGTGCTTTTCAGCTGTAATTCCCGTTAAAGGCTGGAACCAGTGGGTAAAGTGTGTAGCGCCTTTTTCAATAGCCCATTCTTTCATTGCATGGGCAACAACATTTGCTACGTCAAGCTGAAGCGGAGTCCCGTCTTTAAGCGTTTTTTTAAGCGCTTTAAAAGTTTCTTTCGGTAACTTCTCCCGCATCACCTTTTCATTAAAGACCATGCTTCCAAAAATTTCAGGGATGTTAGCCATACAGCCTCCTCCGTAAACCCGTAAAATGATAAAATAATAAAAAAAGGCGCTGTGAACTCCACAAGTCAGTGTGCTCACATCGCCTTTGATGCTTACAAAAGTTTTATACAGTTTTATACAAAAAAGGTCAAGAGATTTTTGTATATTTATTTATAAATACTGTTTTTTTTAATAAAAGATACACACAACCGGCAACGGTAACATAATCGCAATTTTTACAACCGAAAGCGGAGAGCTGCCAATTTTACGTTATTTTTTTCTCATCAATGAGTATCTTTAATGCCTTGATAATAACCGGATCAAAATGAAATCCCGATTCTTTAAGCATAATATCCATCGTCGTTTCAAGCGTAAACCCCTCTTTATAGCTTCGCTTCGACCTGAGTGCATCAAATACATCAGCAACAGCCATGATGCGTGCGCTGAGCGGTATTTCATATTTTGAAAGCCCTGAAGGATATCCGTGTCCATCCCAGCGCTCATGATGAAAGGCTGCCATATCCACTGCCTCGGAAAGACTGCTGTTCCGATACTGATCGCCCAGCATATTCTCAAGAATAACAGCGCCGCGGGGAGCATGCTGCTGTATAATTGTAAATTCGTCCGGAGTCAGACGGCCCGGTTTATTCAGAACTGCATCGGGAATTATTATTTTTCCGATATCATGTAATGGAGAAGATTTTGCTATGCGTACACAAAAATCATCGGTAAGTTCTGCCGGATACAAACCTTCACGATAAAGTTCTTCAGCCAGAAGTTTTACATAATTCGATGTCCGCTGAATATGCATAGAAGTATTATTATCCCTGCTTTCTACAAGCATTGCCAGATTAAGAATGATACTGTCCTGTAACGATGAAATATGACGGGTCTGCAGTTCAAGTACTGCATTTTTACTGCTTATCTCTTTCATGTAGCGGGAAAAATCATCGGTCGTCTTTATGACCGCATGATAAAGAGCCTCTATTTCATCTCCCGTATCGATATCCAGTCTGTGAAGGCTTTCTGAATTGCTGGAGCGATCGTCATCACGTGCGTAAGCAAAATTTCTTATTGCAGCAATCAATTCACGTGCAGGCCGAACTGTAGTTTCTTCAGTAATCTGCAGGATAATAACCGTAGTCAGCATAATAAGAGCACCGAGCAATGCAATAATTCTAACTGAATACCGTACTATCCGGCTATCAATAAACCTGGCCGAAACTTCAACATAGACAACAGCATACTGAAAACCGTTTTCATCCACGACAGGTCTGTAATACGTAATCAGTTGTGACTCCGATTCCGGAACAGCAGCTATTCTTGTTTCGTTATAACTCGTACGGGCTCCGTCTGGCAGCGGGAAATCTCCTGTTTCATTGCAGATTCTTTCAGGCTCTGTACCTTGTTCCGTTTTTCCGGCACTGTCAAAAAGAACTTTATTCCGGGAGCAGATATACAAACGTCCGACGGTAGGCTGCGTTGTGACAATTTTAAGAAGTTTCTTTCGTTCTGCAGAAGATTCATCATTCACAGAATGGAAATTGATCCAATTTTCAACATCCTTCGCATTAAGGAGCGATTCCACCCAATTCAGGGAAGCAACTGCGGTATCTCTGGTATTCCGGATAATATTCTTTTTATACAATTCAATGCTGGCAAAAATAGAAAAGAACGCAATAGTCATATTCGCTGCGATTATTAAAAAACAGAATTTTCCTTTTATGGTCTTTTTTATATCCAGACTTGGAGCCGCAAGCTCAGAAGTATCAGGCTGTTTTTTCCCATTATCTTTTCCATAAAATTGTCCTAAAGGGAAAAAACGCAATAAAAACGCAGGACATTTATCAAAAATAAGACAGATAATAATCAGCGAAAAAGTGATTTCAAGCAGTGCTATAGTATAATCGGCAACCGCAAGTGAAAAAAATTCAGATAATATGGTATGACTGTTTATGAATGTGCAAAACGCAGACAGTGGAAACAGGGCTTTATGATCCGTCAGCAAAAACCACTGTAAAACGGCCCTGACAAATCCGGAAAGAACAGCAAGAACCGGAATCCATACAAAAATCTTTTTGATATTTTTAAATATACCGCTATACGAAAGATATGCACAAAGAACAGCTACTGAGACGCCAATAAAAGAAAAGTACTGCAGAACGGGAAACCGGATTGCAATCAGAATGAACGAAGCGGCCCCCGTAACAACGCCGGGGACATAGCCGCCCAGAGCTGCTGCAAGCAGCGTTCCGAATGTATCAAAATAAAACGGCAGCCGGAGACGATAAGAAACATAATCTCCTGAAATGTTTAGCCCGATACAGATGAGGATAAAAATAAGTATGTATAATCTTGAGGTTTTTAATTTATCCACCTCCGCAGTATAAATTAAAATGACGAATTTTCATAGCAAATCTTATAAAAGTTACAAAAAAATGCCGGCCGGTCTTGTGTAAGTAACAACTTATTAATATAATAAAGTTGTTACTTGTATATAAACGGATTCTTTGCCGCCAGGCAGTCATATTCTAGGAGTTCGTTTATTCTCTACTCTTTTTCATGTATTACACTGGAGGTTTCTATGAAAAGTTTTTCCAAAAAAGCCGTCTTAGCAGCTTTATCCGCCATGCTCGTTGCGGGTACTTTTTTTTCCGGCTGCTCCCAAAAAAAATCAGCTGAGGCTCAGCCGCTTCATGTGAATTTTGCCGATGCAGGATGGGATTCAATCAGATTCCAGAATGCACTGGCTATGTTCATCGCAAAAACAGCTTACAATATTGAACCGGAAGAAAAATCGGGATCAACGCCGATAACGTATTCGGCACTCAAAACCGGCGACATACAGGTTTACACGGAAGTATGGGCCGATAATATTCCGGAATACAAAAACGACATAGCTGCAGGAACCGTTGTCGAACTCGGAGATGATTTCGACGACAACAAGCAGGGACTCTATGTTCCACGATACGTCATCGAAGGTGATGCTTCACGAGGTATAGCAGCTTCCGCTCCCGGACTCAAGACGGTAAAAGATCTGAAAAAATACGCAGATATATTCAGAGATCCCGACGATCCCAAAAAAGGCAGAATCTACGGGGCCATATCAGGCTGGGCCGTCGATGAAATACTTCGAGCTAAATACAAAGCCTACGGACTTGATGAATTTTACAACTATGCAGATCCGGGGTCCGATTCCGCACTGGCTGCAGCATTCGCCGGTGCCTACGAACGCGGAGAACCGATAGTCGGCTATTACTGGGAACCAACGTGGCTTACGGGAAAATACGATCTTGTTCTGCTCGATGACGAGCCATATTCAGCAGATAATTTCAAAAAAGGACTTTGCGAATTCCCATCCATGACCATAAAAATAGCAGTCAGCAAAGATTTCCCCGCCGCCGCACCTGATTACTGTGAATTTCTGAAAAAATACGGCACAACCAGTGCACTGATTTCGAATGCACTGGCATACATGCAGGACAACAAGACCTCGTACGAAGATACCGCCAAATGGTATCTGAAACAGCATGACGACTTTCTTGACGCATGGCTTCCGGCAGATAAAGCAGCTCTGGTACGGGCCGCACTGAGCGAGTAAAATCCTATGGCAAATTTTTTACTTTCGTTTCCGGATATAATTCATATAAATATAACCGGCCCGATTGATGCTGCAATCAACTATATGGTTGTAAACTGGAAAGCATTCTTTCAGATCATAAAAATAATTCTGGGTGGAATGATTAAAAGTGTCGGAGCGGTAATCAATATTATTCCCTGGTGGGTTCTGATCCTTCTTGTGGTTTTTGCTTCCTGGAAGATCTCAGGTTCGTGGAAAAAGGCAGCTCTGTACGGAATTCTGCTCTTTTTCATCGGCTGCATCGGACTCTGGAAACTGATGAATCAGACGCTGACAATCGTCATCGTTTCTGTTTTCATTTCACTGTTGTTCGGATTTCCGCTCGGAATTGTTGCATCACGAAGCAATCGGGCAATGCATATCATGCGGCCGATTCTCGATACGATGCAGACAATGCCGTCCTTTGTCTATCTTATTCCCGCTGTCATGCTGCTGGGAATCGGGAATATTCCGGCAATTATTGCAACGACGACGTATGCGATACCACCGATTATCAGGCTGACTGCACAGGGAATCAGGCAGGTAGACAAAGAAGTTCTGGAAGCAGCTAAAGCATTCGGCTCCACAAGACGGCAAACGCTTATAAAAGTCCAGATACCGCAGGCACTGCCGATAATCATGACCGGCGTGAATCAGACTATTATGATGGCTATATCGATGGTCGTGACCTGTTCGATGATCGGTGCTACCGGACTCGGAACGGAAGTCATTACGGGAATCAACCGGCTCGAAAGCGGACGCGGATTTGCCGCCGGCATTGCAATCGTCATTATGGCTATTCTGATAGACCGGCTGACCCAGGGTGCATTGAAAAACGACAAAAAAAATTAAGAGGATTTTTATGGGAGTAAAATCTAGTACAAACCGGGACAGCTCGCCGTTATTGTCCGAAAAAACAGACGATACCGGAGAATATCTCATAAAAGTTGAGCACCTGGACAAGTTCTTCGGCGGAAACAAATCGACAACAAAAAAACTTCTGGCAAAAGGACTGACAAAGGATCAGATACTGAAACAGGCGGGAACAACGGTCGCTATAAATGATGTATCCTTCTCCGTGAAGAGAGGTGAAATTTATGTACTCATTGGTTTATCAGGATCAGGGAAATCTACCGTAATCCGTTGTCTCAACGGCCTTATAAAACCGACTTCAGGAAAAATTTATTACGACGGAGTCAATATCGAAAATTTCTCAAAAGAAGAAATGCTTGACTTCAGACGGCACAAAATATCCATGGTCTTCCAGAGTTTCGGACTTATGGACCACCGCAATGTTCTGGACAACGTTGCGTACGGTCTGGAAGTGCGGGGAATGCCGCGTGAAAAACGATACGAAAAATCCATGGAAATAATCAAAATGGTCGGTCTTGACGGCTGGGAACATGAGAACATTCATGATCTGAGTGGAGGGATGCGGCAGCGGGTAGGAATTGCCCGTGCATTGGCAAACGATCCTGAAGTACTTCTGATGGATGAACCTTTTTCAGCTCTTGATCCGCTTGTCCGGAACGATATGCAGTTTGAACTGTTGTCGCTTCAGGAAAAATTGAATAAAACGGTTGTTTTTATTACACACGACATAAATGAGGCATTCAAGCTTGGCAACACGGTTTCTATTATGAAAGACGGCAGTATTATCCAGACAGATACTCCCGAAGGGATGGCCACAAATCCGGCTGATGATTATGTCAAAAATTTTATAAACAGCGCAGACAAAGCACAGGTCTACAACGCATCCAATATAATGATACCGCCTTCCTGTATAATTCACTCCCGCGATGGAGTCAGGAATGCACTTAAACAGATGCGTACCGAAGAACTTTCCAGCGCCTATATCGTCGATAATAAAATGGAATTCGTTGGTATTATCACGCTTGATGATGCTATTGCCGTAAAAGAAGGATCTTTGACGATCGAGCAGGCGATAAAACGGGATATAATTACAACCGGCCCCGATACGCAAGTATCAGAGCTGCTCCCGCTCGCAGCACGCACAAAATATCCTCTTGCCGTAATCGATGAAAACAGGCATCTGAAGGGTATTATTACGAAAGCTGCGGTTCTTGCTTCGCTTGTATAAAAAGGGCGACTATGAGTTCAGGAAAAAAAACAAAGACACTCGTTCCGCGTTATCAGAAAATAGCGGTGGATATCGCTGCAAAAATTGCAAACGGCATCTATCAATGCGGCGATAAATTATACGCCCGATCGTCTCTTGCTGGATGCTATGCGGTTTCACCTGAAACCGCACGCAGAGCAATCTGCATTCTTTCCGATCTCGGAATTGTAAAAAGCCAGCAAGGCAACGGGGTCACCGTTCTTTCAACAAAAAAAGCTTCTGCGTTCATAGAGCAGATGGGCGAAATTACCTCGCTCAACGATATTGAAGAAAGTATCCGGTCCAGTATAAACCGGCAGCGTTTAGAAATGGAAAATATAAGCACCCAAATGTCCGAACTTATGTCACAGCTGGAACATTACCGCTTTACAAATCCGTTCAGCCCGTTTAAGATTCATATCACTGATAAAACCCCCTATCTGGGAAAAACAATCAGCGAACTCCATTTCTGGCAGAATACGGCAGCGACTATAGTTGCCCTGCGTCATGATACGAAAATGATTGTTTCACCCGGCCCTTATGCGGTTTTATGTGAATCTGATATACTCTATTTTGTCGGTCAGGACACCGCAGCGCGGGTAGAGAAATTTCTGTATCCATCAGGTTAAAGCAGCAAGTGCGGTACCAATCGTAATATCATTTTCCATTGTCTTCAGGACAAAATGCAGGCCGCGGCTGCTTTCAAGCATGCGGGTCAGGTATGTTTCTATATATCGGCGTAAATTATGCGTTCTGCTGAATGTTGTTCCATTACACAAGATGCAAACAGGACTGCACCCGTCGAAACCCTGCCCGCTTTTAATAACCGCCGCGGCTATTACTGCAGATGACAGAACCGCAGCCCTTTCAATGATACTGTCAAATATCTGATAGAGAATCTCATAATCACGGGGCTTTCCTGCAGCTGCAAGTTTTCCGAGTTTCGACGTAGTATCAAAAGGCGTATACAGGAATCTGTCCATATCAGCCAATACGAAATCGCCGCTGATTTTAAAGGCCGCTGCAAACTCTGCTGAAAACAAACAGTCAGTACATGCCTGTCTTACGGCAATAACGGCAAGCGGGCCAATATACGCTCCCGAACACATCTTTTCCAGCGTAAATTCTCCCGGTGCACAAGAATTATCGTCCAGAATCCTGTCAAATTCACTCAATGGAATTTTATCAAACATACATGATTCACAGACCACTATCTGAGACGCCGGGGCCGCATTCCCGAACGAATCTTTTATGCCATCGATTTTTCGAATTGGACCGGACTCAATATATGCAATATTGAGTCCGGTTCCAAGAATAAATCCAATGTATGAAGAAAAACGGACTCCCGGCGTCGGCTGCCCTTTCCCCGCCAAAAGAGCAGCTGTTGTATCATTAAGAAGCGTAACAGACAATCCGTCTTCCCATCCTGTCTTTTTTAAAGCCGCTTTTAAAGATGCACCAACTTGTGATCCGATAACGGCAGATGCTTTTATTTCTTTCGAAAAACCAAGTACTTTTCCGTCCCGGTCAGGTGTTATTTCCATCGCGTATGAAAAACAGAAACCTATTTTTTTTGATTTATTCTTTAAATAGTCAAGCTGGTGCGCAATCGTATCAAAAAATTCTTCTTTTGAAAGCTCTTTCTGAATGCCGGGCATGGACATTTTTCTAAAATCCGAAACAACAGGTTGTGCAGCATGATCAAAAGTAACAAGGCATGTCCGGAAATTCGTACCACCGGCATCTATTACAATAACAGATTCTTTCTTTATTTCCTTGTCAGAAAAATTGCACCAGGTGGGGATCATTGCCTGTTTGGCACCCATCGCTGATTCTCTGCGGCCGTTATCAAGGCTCTGCTGCATATCATACAGCAATGCCTGTATAACCGAATTGCTGTCAGGCATCATGAATCCGTATTTTCCGAAAAATGCAGAGACAACCGCATCACGTTCCACTGCTGCAACTCCTTTTATACAATCGGATCTGGAATTCTGGATTCTATATCTTTAAAATAGCGGACGGTTCCAACTTTCAGTTCGTCAGTTGATGCGTCATCGCAGACGAGAATAACTTTTCTGTGCATCTGAAGTTCACTTATCGTCCACATCTGTGTCACGGGGTATTCCACACCGTGAGCAAGGGCCAGAGACTTCGTCCGACCGTTTACCAGAATCATGACTTCATCAGCATCCATAATTGTCGCGACCCCGACGGTAAGTGCAGTGGAAGGGACTTTTGCTGTATCGTTATTAAAAAAACGGGAATTGGCAACAATAGTATCCTTCGTCAGCGTCTTTACTCTCGTCCTCGAATGCAAAGAAGAACCCGGTTCGTTAAATGCAATATGGCCGTCGGCGCCGACGCCGCCAAGAAAAAGTCGTATACCGCCGGCTTCCCTGATTGCATTTTCATATGATTCACATTCGACAGCAAGATCAGATGCCATACCGTTCAGAATATGGATATTCTCCGGTTTTATATTTACATACTTAAAGAAATGTTCATTCATAAAATAGTGATAACTCTGCAGATGCTCCGGTGGAAGACCAACATATTCATCCATATTAAATGTAACGACATTTTCAAATGAAATTCTCCCCTCTTTATACAAACTGACCAAGTGCTGATAGGTTTGAATCGGAGAACTGCCGGTCGGCAGCCCGAGCACAAAGGGCCGGTCGGGAGTCGGGTTGAAATCGTTAATCTTTTTTACGATATAACGGGCTGCCCATTCAGAACACATTTCAAAACTGTCTTTTATAATAAGTCGCATAACAAATGCCTCTCTAATCTGTCTCTATAATTGATTTTTTTATCTCGCCCCCTGCAATCACGATGAGCGGATAAAAATTTTTATCAAAAACGACAATATCACTATCAAAACCCGGAATAATAAGACCTTTTTTACGGTAGCCCATCACGCGGGCGGGATTTGCCGTTGCACACTTTACCGCATCATTTACGGGAAATCCGAACAGAACGAGATTCTTTACACCCCGGATCATCGTAAGGGCGGAGCCGGCGATTACATCATCGGATTTCCGCCTGAAACAGCCGTCTTTCAGAACAACTTCTTCACCGTTTGCCATAAGATGATCACCTTTCTGTTCTGTTGGAGTCAACGCATCAGTCACAAGGACAATCTGGTCGGCAGTCTTGTCCCGCTGCAGCAGTTTAAATAAATCGGGATGCACATGTATTCCATCCGCTATGACTTCACACGACATCTCGGGATGAATAAGAACAGCTCCTACGGCACAGGGATTTCGCTGATGCATCTGACTCATGGCATTAAACAGATGCGTCGCGTGAAGTATGCCTGCCTGTATTCCCTCTACCATATTACTATAATCAGCATCGGTATGTCCTGCCTGCAGGACAATTCCATAGCTGAGGCAATTCAAAGCAAGCAGCCGCATATCTTTTATTTCAGGAGCAACAGTCATATTTACAATATGACCTTCGGAAGCCTCCCACAACCGCCGCATAAGTTCAAGATCCACTTTTCTGACCGTTTCCGGCCGCTGGACCCCAAGTTTATCGGGAGAAATAAAAGGGCCTTCCATATGTATCCCCATAATCTGGGCACCTTTTTCTTTTCCCATCGCAGCGACAATTGATTTTATCGCCGCAATCATAGAATCTTCATCGGAAGGATACAAAGTCGGATTAAAAGCGGTCACTCCGTACTGTGCCAAATCTTCCGACATAGCCAGAATACCTTCCGTAGAACAGACATCAGTTCCGTGTCCCTTGAATCCGTGTATATGTGTATCAATCAGTCCGGGAGCAATATAGTTTCCCATAACATCGATTATCTTTATATCCGGTGAAAAATTTTTTTTGAGAAAACGCTCTTCGCTAAAAACTTCTCCAATTACACCGTCGTTAATCAGAACTGCGCAATTTTCCATCAGGGAAATTCCATTAAGAAGTTTTCCATTATGCAAACAGATTTTCATATCTTCGTCATCACCTCTTCCTGCATTTAACCTTTTACGGCTCCCGCTGTCAAGGCTTTCTTAAATTGGCTGGACATCGTCAGATAAAGAAGGATAACAGGAACGGCAGAAAGCGTCAAAACGGCTAAAACCTTGGACCAGTCAGTCTGGTACTGACCGAAAAGTCGTGTTACACCAAGCAATAGCGTCTTTTCATTATCGTCGTTGATAAATATAAGGGGAAACCAAAGATCGTTCCAGAAAGGGACTAAATTATATATACCGACCGTAGCCATCGCAGGTTTCAGGAGCGGTATAATAATCATCTGATAGATGGTAAATCTGCCGGCACCGTCCATGATACCGGCTTCTGTGAGTTCCCGGGGAATTTCCCGAATAAATTCCGTCAATATAAAGACTGCTATCGGAACGCCCATTGCTACATAAATAGGAATAAGCGATAATGCTTTATTAAGCAAACCCAGCCGGCGAACCATCTCAAGCAACCGGATAGAAGCTATTTTGATAGGGAGCATCATCCCTGCGATCATAAACATAAAAACTAAATGCGCAATTCGTCCTTTCCAGTTTGCAAATCCGTAACTTGCCAGAGAACCAATACCAAGGACGAGCAAAATTGAAACTACTACGACTATAAGACTATTTTTGAAATAACGCAGGAAATCTCCGTTTTTAAAAATCATAATATAATTTGAAAAATTCCATTTTTGAGGCAGCCAGAACGGATTCGAATAAATGGAAAGTCTGGTCTTGAAGGAATTAACAACCATAACCCAAAGCGGAAATAATACAAGAATGGACCAGACTATCAGCAAAATATGGGCCGGGATATGCCGCTGCTCCATTCTTAAAGAACCGTTTCGTTTATTCATACTATTCCTCACGAGTTTGCGTTTTTTTCAATGTCGGAATTACACCGATACACAAAACTATAAATGTTATCGTTGCAATCGTTGCACCGAGGCCGGTATCGGGGATCCCGACGGGATGCTGGCCTGCAATACCAATTCTATAAAAAAGTGTCCCCATAATATCCGTCGAATATCCAGGGGCACCGTTTACGTTTTCCATAGCAAAGACGACATCGAATGCATTAAAATTATTGACAAAAGTAAGAATCGCAATCATACCGACAACCGGCATAATCATCGGAAGTTTTATATTCTTAAATATCCCCCATCCGTTTGCTCCCTCAATTCTTCCCGCTTCTATCAATTCTCGCGGAATATTGTTAAAAGCCGCAGTGAACATCATCGTCGGAATACCTACCCACTGCCAGCAGGACACCAGAGCAACACAGACAAGTGCCGTTTTTTCATTACCAAGCCATGGTTTTACAAGAAAATTGAGCCCTATTTTTTCAAGAAAAGGTCCGGCCCAAACCGGATTCAGAATAAGTTTCCAGAGATAACCTGTTATTAAAACAGCAAGTGTCGCGGGTATGAATATTATCGTACTATAGAATTTTGTTCCCTGCATAGTTCTATTTGTCAAAATAACAGCAAACAGAATACCTAGAACATTTTGAACCAGCATATGTATACAGAAAAAAATACAGGTATGCCCGAAAGCGCCCCAGTATCTTTTCGACTTTTCAGGATCGGTAAACAATTCTATAAAATTATCAAAGCCGACAAAGGTTCTTGATCCGCTCGGGTTACCACTATAAAAACTCAATCGTATTGAGTCCAAAAGCGGATATGCCATAAACACTACATAAATCAGTAAAGCAGGAAACAGATACGGCAACCAGTACAATCCTGAAGATTGAAATTTTCTGTACTGTTTCATAATAACTCCTATAAAATACCAAGCGGAGCTTGTCCGCCCTGAATGACAACCATATGACAGGAAGGTTGCGAATCGTAATTCTGCAATTTTAAATAAGAGGGGAATACGAACGTCCCGTAAAGGATGGTAGCAGCTGAAAACTGATACCATCCCCGATACGATACAACCAAAACTATTTTTTTTGTGCCGCAACAGAATCAGCTGCTTCCTGCGGCGTCATGATGCCCTTCATTACATTAATAACGGCCTGATCCATCGGGGCATACAGATCCATCAGTGCCGGCCAGACAAAGCGCGCATCGGTTTCCTTTCCTGCATTCAGTGCAAGAAATTCATTCGCGTGAACATCATCAAGATGAATATCAAAATTAATCATGGGGAAATATCCAACAGGAAGATTCTTTGATGCCGCCGTAGCACCTTCCTTTGTACAGAGCCATGTAAGGAAGGCCTTCGCTTCTGCAGGATGTTTTGTCGCTGTATTCATCGTTATAGCCATATCAGGATGAAAACAGATAGCTGTCTTTTTTCCTTTCGGTGCGGGAATCGCAAAGACACCCCATTCAAACGGTGCATCCTTGTAAACACCGGCGGTCCAGGAACCGTCGATAAACATAACTGCTTTCTGAGAATTAAAAAGAATCTGGCTGTCATTATACGTAACCGATTCAAATCCATCAGGACAATACGGAGCAACATCCTTCATAGCCTGATATGCGGCAACGAAGTTTGCATCATTAAGTTTTTTCTCTCCTGATTCATATTTTACCCGTTCAGAGGCACCGCCGATATAATTCGGAAGCATGCCGAGAAAAAAAGTCTCAAGAATATCCCATTCGTCAGCAACTCCGTTTGCAAGCGGTGTATATCCTTTCGATTTCAGCGTCTTGCACAATACAAGAAAATCTTCCCATGTCGCGGGAGTCGAAAGTCCCAGTTTCTTGAAGATATCCTTATTATAGTAAACAGCGTGAGATACTGCTGCGAAAGGGACCGCAAACATTTTACCGTCTTTTGTTCGCCACGGAGCAAGATTGGAGATGGTAAAATTATCAAGTAATCCGGGTATATCCGTACAATCA
>JALCCK010000035.1 GCA_022640795.1 Treponema sp. | reverse complement strand
TTGATTCAGCATTTCTCGTGCTGTCTCGAGCGCGGAGCCGTAATCTCCTGCACCAGTATAAAGATCGACAAGATTCTTTAAAGAGCTGTAGCTATAGGTACTTCCCGGATACCTTTTCAGAAGTGCCGTATACATAAGAATCGCACGCGACTGCGCCCCGGTGCGGGAAAGACAACCGGCCGAAAAATACATTGCGGAATCCGAAAATCGGCCGGAAGGATACTCCCGCTGATATGCAGTAAAACGACTCAACGCCGGTTGATAATCATTTGTTCCGTAATAAAGTTCTCCGCGCCGATACAGTGACTCCTCTGCAAGCGGATCGTCAGGAAAATCTCTGGTTATATCTGCATATTCAGCATCTGCATCAGAAATTTTTCCCTCTTTAACAAAAATTTGCGCTTTCTGATAGCGGCAGGCCAGACCGAATCCGGAAGTATCAGATACATATGGTTCAAGAATTTCTACAGCCGCAGAAAAATTCCCGGCGTCAGCATAAATTCCCGAACTGAGCAGTACCGCGTCATGTTTTTTTCCCGCTGAAGGAGCTGTCTTCACCGCATTTTCCGCCTGCGCTGCTGCTGCGGAAAAATTACCGAGCTGTACAGCCGCATTTGCAGCTGTCATCGCCGCGTTCCATGACAGTGCGCCGGACGGTTCATTTTTCAGGAATTCAGAAAGATCTGCATACGCATTTCTAAAATCACCGCTGCGATACCGGGCGTATCCCGAGTAAAAGAACGACAGCATACGGAATTCTTTTTTTACCGCAGAATTTTTTCGGTAGGCATCGAAGAGAGATTCTGCCCTGCTCCAGTTTCTACTATTAAATGAGGCTATTGCTGCAATATACTGAGCCTCAGGAAGCGGGCAGGTAACTGCCTGATCGTATGCATCGGAGAGGCGGCCGGAAAGAAGCAGAACTTTTGAGTAATCAAGCCGGGCTGAATCATCCATCTGTCCGTTTTTTTCAATCGCGGAAAAAACTTCCGCTGATTTTGCAAGCCGTCCTGTTTTTGAAAGGGCCCGTGCATATAAAATACAAACCGCAAGATTTCCCGTATTCCGGGAAAGATACGGTTCCAGAAGTTCTACAGATTTTTCAAAATCATGCAGCATATAAGCGGCAAGTGCATACCGGTAGAGGGCGGCTGCATCAGGATGCTGTATCTGCCCGGAATATTCACTGCAGGTCTGCCAGTCAGACTGCAACGCTGCATACTCAGCAAGAGACGTCATGTAAGCAGGAAAATAGTCGTCAGACTCTATCAGCTTCGTTTCTGCAGCAGATGCCGAAAGATATGCAGCCGCGGCTTTTGCAGATTCCGGCGTCCCGTCCGACGACATGCTGTCCGCACGGTACAACGCATTCAGCTGTTTAAGAGAACGGTCCGCATCTTTATCAGAATCATTAAAGTATGACAGTGCTTTTTTGACATTTCCGTCGCGGCAGGCATCTATTCCCAGTCTTGTCCAGAATTCAGCGACAAGTTCCGGATAGCCGGCAAGTTTGTCCTGTACTTTTATAAGAACGTCGCCCGGTTCATCACCTACTTCGTCGTAATGGGCTGCCGAAACACGATAGCAGCGCCCGAGCGCTTTGACAGAAATTTCGGGACTGCCGTTTTCAAGAACACTGCAGTATACGGTATACGCGTTACGATAGGCACCAAGCGATTCAAGTGCTTCACCCGCCAGAAGAGAAAGCTTATTGTAAACTTCTGCGGTAAAATCGTGAGCAGAAAAACGACTGAACAAATCAGCTGTTTTCTGCTGCTCATGTATGTTATTCCACGAATCCATAAGAGAAACAACCGCATCCGCATAATCGGAACGGGTATACCGGGTACCGTTTGAAACGACATAGCTGAAACAGGAAGCAGCCGTATCAAAATACGAAAGTTTATAATATGATCTGCCGGCATACAGTACGGCTGCATTGTAATAGCCGGCCGTCCGGACATTATTTTTTGCTGTTTTACCCGCTGCATAAAATTTTGTACAGGCAGCCTCGTAGTCACCCGCTGCATAAAAGACCCGTCCCTGCCAGTATTCTGCAGCACAAAGAAGATCTGCTGCATCACGGTTCTGTAGTTCAGCCTCCCGCAGCACTTCCGCAGCTTCTTCAGTTCGTCCGAGCCGGAAAAGCGACTCGCCTTCATAAAGCAAAGCCTTCCCGATAAAAATCGAGTACGGGAACTGCTGCATCAGATCCTGCGCATATTTTACCGTCCCCGGGTAAAAACCGCTGTTATAAGCGGCAGACATCTCATTGTACAAACGAATCTGTCCGGATTGCTGCGGAAAAGCGGCGGCACCAGACAGAAAAATCAGCACGCAGAGTAGTGCGGCTCTGCGCAACGATACCATACGTTTCATAATTATCTGTTCTCCGATCCTTTTCAGGATTTATTACTGCGGAAAAAATCTATCGGAAGTTTCTATTCTTACAAGATTGACAAAGCATCCCTTGAATTTTGTCATAAAGTCTTCAAGAGTCGTCTCCGTACCGTTACGGAAAACAGCACAGGCAAATCTTCCTGTCGAATCAAAATAGGGAATAAAAACGACACTCTGATTAAAAACCTTTACCTCAGGAGACTTCATATCCGTCTGTCGTACAGCTCCCAAATAAAAATAATTAGGTTCCGTGGCGGCAAGAACATACAGCAGTGCTTTAAGAGTTTTCACGGCATAGCCGGAATCCTTAATATAGCCGGCAGTACGCTGAGATCCGGCAGCAGTCATTTCAGCAGCAAAAGGCTCAATCCGCACATCGACCGCTGAATCCTTGTACAGGTAGGTTACCCCCTGTCGTACAGAAAAAGCAGCTGCCGCAAGATTACGAGTCCAGTCCAAAGCAAAAGACAAATTATACTGTTCCGACATTGTTCCGGGGAACCCTGTCGGCATATAAGCAACGGTCTGTACAAGCAACGGTTTCCGCTTCAGATAACCACCGGAAATCGGTTCGACAAGACCATCTACTATCCATTTAACAAATCCGGCGGAAGAAAGTGACAGTTTATCCGCATCTTTTTCATCTATTTGCCGCGGTTTACCGTTCGAAAGATATACCGGCTTGCCGTATTCATCATACATAGCATCTTCAGAATAAACGATCCGCGGTAAGTTTTTCCGGATAACCTGCATCATCTGGATACTGCCGTGGTAAAGGTTTTTAGACACAGCTGCATAGTGCCAGGGAACTATATGTCCGGTCCAGGAAAGAACATCATCAAACGATGCTGTATAAAAACGATCGAACGAAACCCCGACCGGAACATTCTTCGCGGCATATTGTCCGTAAATTATCATGTCTGCGGAGGTTCTGCCGCCGGCAGGAGAAAACGACAGGTAAATATCGCTGTCCTTCGTAAAATAGTAAACAATCCGCACCGGACTGCCATCGTTTTTATTCCGTACAAGAACCCAGCTGCCGGGGGCATCTCCGGGATATACTTTCGTCGGAACGGTATTGATCCCGGAACTTGAATATACATCAATATTCAGCATTTCTTCTGGCGAGACAAAAATCGCAAACGTGTCCGCAGACTCTTCAAGGTGTACCTGAAAAGCGATACCTGATAAATTCTGCCGCACTTCCGCATTGTTCTGCCGTACTAAACTGAGAGGAGCTTCGAACCATGTATCCACAAGCGTCTTTCGTATTTCAGAAGAATCCGGAACAGGAAAAGACAGACTTTGTGAGAAAACGGGGACAGAAATTAAACTCAGAGCGGCAACTGCAAAAAGTATATAGCATCTTTTACTGTTCATTTCTATCCCCATTATCTTCTACTCTGTGGTAGTACTGTTCACCGGTACCGGTTCTGCAACGACACCTTCATCGGCTGCTGCCGGCGTTTCAGCCGTTTCAACCGGTTCCGGATCGATAAATCCGGAGCCGCCTTCTGCAAGACGAATATCGGGCTTTACCGGACCGTCTTTCGTCATAATCATTCCGTCTTCACGTTCATCAGGATGCCGGCCGGCGGGCGCATTGGAAAGCAGCAGTTTTAGCCGGTTCAGCTGGTTTACTTCACTTGAACCGGGATCATAATCAATAGCACTGATATTGGATCCCGTGTAACGGCGGCGAAGCTCTTTTATCATTCCTTTTCCGGTTACATGGTTCGGCAGACAGGCAAACGGCTGTACACAGGCAATACTCGGAACGCCGCTGTTAATCAGTTCTACCATCTCGGCGGTAAGGAACCAGCCTTCGCCGGTTATATTACCGAGCTGTACGATATCGTCGACCCCTTTAGCAAGATTATAAATAGAAGAAGGAGCTTCAAAGCGTTTGCTCCGGTTAAGATATTTTTTCGTTTTTCTGCGGTACAGTTCCAGTATGCTGACAAAAAGCCGGGCGTTGATTTCGGTTTTTTTCGGGAACGCAAGCTTTTTATGCCGGAAAATACCAGTGGCAAACGAATAAAAGAAGAAATCAGCGAGATCAGGCATGACACATTCAGCCCCTTCCCGTTCGATTGTCTCTACAATTTTATTGTTCGCAGTCGGATGGAATTTAACAAGAATCTCGCCGACGACACCGACTCGCGGCTTTTTAATCGGCAGCAGCGGGAGCTCGTCGAAATCCTGTATGATGTTCCTGATAAGCTTATGATACCCGTGAACAGAAAGCGATTTCAACTGAATCTGGGCACGACCGTTCCATTTTTCATAAAGTGCATCTGCAGATCCCGGAACGGCCTCATACGGACGGGTCCGGTAGAGAACACGCATCAGGACGTCACCTATCATTATCGCCATAATCATACGATGAAGCAGCGCCGGTGTAATAGTAAATCCGGGGTTGTTCTCGAATCCCTGCGCACTCAAAGAAAGAACGGGAATATGGCTCCATCCGGCATCGTTCAAAGCACGACGGATAAAACCTATATAATTGGTTGCACGACAGCCGCCGCCGGTCTGGGAAATAATCAGCGTCGTATGATCAAGATCATATTTTCCCGACTCCAGCGCCGCAATCATCTGCCCGGCAACCAGAATGGATGGATAACAGGCATCGTTATTTACATATTTCAGACCGGTATCGACCGCTTTTGGATCAACGGCATCCAGAATGACAAAATTATACCCGGAATACTGAAACGCTTTCTGCAAAATGCGGAAGTGAACAGGCGACATCTGCGGTGCGATGATCGTATGCGTATATTTCATCTCCTTCGTAAACACCTGCCGCTGATAGGCAGCGGATTTTACCGGAAGTGTTTTGTGAGCCCGCTCACGGGCCTTAACAGCCGCAATAAGGCTCCTGATACGGATACGCACGGCACCGAGATTCGATCCTTCGTCTATTTTTATCAGCGTATACATGTGATTCTTTGACCGCATTATTTCATCGACCTGATCCGACGTTACCGCATCAAGGCCGCAGCCAAAGCTGGTCAGCTGTACCAGCTCAAGATCAGGCATTTCAGAAACAAATGACGCTGCCCGATAAAGCCGGTTGTGATATGTCCACTGATCTATAATACGCAGCGGCCGTTCGACCGCACCAAGATGAGCGACACTGTCTTCTGTCAGAACAGCAAGTCCGAGACCGTGAATCAATTCAGGAATTCCGTGATTAATTTCGGGATCAAGATGATACGGACGTCCGGCAAGGACGATGCCTCGTGCGCCTGTTCTGATAATAGTTTCTACAGCTTCTTCACCGGCATTCTGTACGTCGGTTTTGAATTTCTCCTGTTCTGTCCAGGCCGCGTCTACAGCTGTAGAAATCTGATCTTTTGTAATTGACGCAAAATGAGGGTGCAGTTCTTCGTAAAGTCGTTCACCCAGCCGCTTTTTATCATAGATCGGAAGGAACGGATCCATAAAAAGAATTGTATCGTCCTGCCGCAGTGCGTCGATATTATTACGCAGCACCTCAGGGTAACTGGTCACGATAGGACAGTTATAATGATTACCCGCAGTCGGATCTTCCTGCTTTTCATACGGAGCACACGGATAAAATATGAATTTTATTCCCTGTTTCAGGAGCGATTCGATATGGCCGTGTGAAATTTTTCCGGGATAGCAGACTGATTCCGAAGGAATTGATTCAAGCCCCCGTTCGTAAACAGTTCTGGTCGAACGCGGTGAAAGCCGTACTCTGAACCCTAGTCTGGTAAAGAACGTAAACCATAAGGGGTAGTTTTCATACATATTCAAAACACGGGGAATACCGACATCTCCGAGCGGAGCCGCTTCCGGCCGCAGCGGAACATATTGAAACAGCCGCCGGTATTTCCAGTCAAACAGATTGGGAAGATTTTTGTTTTCATCACCCTCAATCTGCGTATCTTTTTTATTGCTGGCATCGATAACTTTCTTATTTTCTCCAAGTTCAGCGCCCCGCTCACAGCGGTTTCCGGTAACAAAATGCCGGACCGTACGCTTTTCCGATAACGGATCCGAAGAATCCGTCGAAAACGTATTGATGGTAAGAAGACAATTATTCTGACATTTACCGCAACGGCGAAGCTCAAGATCAACATTAAATGATTCAAGCTGCTCGAGATTTACAATAGAAGACCTGACTTCCCGGCGTGGAGCATTTTCGCTTTCCCCATACTTTGGAGCAGTAAGATCACACCACTGATCGTAGGCAATAAGCGCAGATCCGTAGGCTCCCATAAGGCCTGCGACGTCGGGACGCTGAACTTCAACGCCGGCAATTTTTTCGAATGCTCGGAGAACGGCATCATTGTTGAACGTACCGCCCTGAACGATAACCTTCGTACCGATATCGCTTGCCTTGCGCAGTTTTATGACTTTAAATAACGCATTTTTGATAACGGAATACGACAGTCCTGCGGAAATATCGGCAACGGTAGCGCCTTCCTTCTGCGCCTGCTTGACGCGGCTGTTCATGAAAACCGTACAGCGGCTGCCGAGATCGACCGGACGTTTGGCCAGCAACGCCAATTTGCTGAAATCCCGGACATTCATTCCCATCGTCTGTGCGAAGTTGTCGAGAAAACTTCCGCAGCCGGAAGAGCACGCTTCGTTCAGCTGAATGGACTGAATGGCACCGTCTTTCATGCGGAGACATTTCATGTCCTGTCCGCCGATATCAAGCAGGAATTCTACTCCCGGCAGGAAAAATTCCGCAGCACGATAATGTGTTATGGTTTCAACTTCGCCGGAATCGACGCCAAGTGCAGCCTGAAAAAGCGCTTCGCCGTAACCGGTTGAAACCGATCGGGCGATATACACATCCTCCGGCAGTTTTTTGTACAGTGTTTTTAGTACACGCACGGCAAGTTCTACCGGATTTCCCGCATTGACATCGTAAAAATCCCATATAATTCTGCCCTGCTGATCTATAAGAACCGCCTTCGTCGTCGTCGAACCGGAATCAAGACCGAGAAATACGGGACCTTTCGTTTCAGCAAGACTGCCCCGCTTAGCCTTCGCGGACGCATGACGGGCCGTAAAGGCATCAAGTTCTTCCTGATTTCTGAAAAGCGGTTCAAGGCGCTGAACTTCATTGAGTTCTGCTCCTTCAAGATTCTTAAGACTTTCCCGAAACTGCGAGATAGACGGGAATGCGTACGTTTTCTTGTCGCCTTCAATACATTTATACTTACGTTCGGCTGAATAAGCCGCACCAGTTGCCACAAACAGCTGGGAATGATCGGGGACAATTATTTCGTCTCCCGTCAATTTTAAAGTAATGATAAACCGCTCGCGGAGCTGGTCCATAAAATGAAGCGGGCCTCCGAGGAAAGCGACATTACCGCGGATCGGTTTTCCGCAGGCAAGTCCCGATATGGTCTGACTTACAACGGCCTGAAAAATGGAAGCTGCAATATCTTCCCGACGCGCGCCTTCGTTTATAAGCGGCTGAACGTCGGTTTTTGCAAAAACGCCGCACCGCGCTGCGATCGGATAGATAGTCGTCGCATCTTTAGCAAGGACATTCAATCCGTCGGCGTCAGTCTCAAGCAACGCCGCCATCTGGTCTATAAAGGCACCGGTTCCGCCGGCACAGGTTCCGTTCATACGCTGTTCTACGGTTCCGGAAAAATACGTAATCTTGGCATCTTCACCGCCAAGCTCTATAACGACATCGGCCTGCGGTATCAGTTTTCGTACCGCCGTCGTTGCCGCAATAACCTCCTGTATAAAAGGAACGTTCAGCCACTGGGAAACAGAAAGTCCTCCGGACCCGGTCACTTTTACACTTACCGTCTGTTCTTCACCGGCAGGAAGCTGTTCCGCAACAGAATCCAGCGCCTGATTTACGACCGTAATTATCGTGTTACGTATATCGGCGCGATGGCGTTCATAATCACTGTAAAGTATTTCATCTTTATCGCCCAGAGCGACAACCTTGACTGTCGTAGAACCGACATCAATTCCGATTCTTACCGGAGTCGTAACCGGATGCAAGGCACCCAGTGTCCCGACAGGAAAACCAGTTTTATTGTTTTGTAAATTACTCATCATATATCCAGAAAATTTGCTCCGGCCGATATCAGAAACCGGATAAGCTCTGAAAACGGCTGCTCACCAAAAATATATTGTGCAAAATATATTTCCATCTATATAATATACAGAGAATTCATAGTACACGTAAACCCTTTTTTAATCAATTAAATCAAGAAAACTCCATCGTCGGAATGCATTGCTTAAATTTTATAACAACAGTATGCTGACAAAATGAAAGAAAAAAAACAGAACTCTCTTATATCGGCAGGAATAAAACTGTCGGTCCTGACACTCATATCGAGAGTTCTCGGACTCATCAGAGAAATGACGCGCGCAGCCTTTCTTGGAACGACCGGTTACGCAGATGCCTTCGGTATTGCATTTCAGATTCCGAATCTTTTCCGGCGGCTTTTTGCAGAAAACAGTGTCTCTGTCGCTTTTATACCGACATTCAGAAATTATATTGAAGATAGTGAGCTTCCCGACGGGAAAAAAAACGCTCAGGATTTTCTGTCGGCGACCTTTACGCTTGTATCATTTCTGACTGCTGCAATCACCGTTCTGGGCATTATCCTCGCCCCGCGAATTGTACCATTTTTTCTTGCAAAAGGCGATACTCCGGCCATTACGGAAACAGCCTTACTGACCCGTATAATGTTTCCCTATCTGTTTGTCATTTCCATTGCAGCCTTTTTTCAGGGAATCCTCAACTCAATGAACATCTTTTCACCGTCAGGATTTACGCCCATACTTTTTAATATAATCGTCATCTCAGCGACGTATCTGCTCTCACGAACGACCGGTAATCCGGCACGGGCTATGTCCATAGGAGTTACCGCCGGCGGCTGCGTACAGGCGCTTTTCCAACTGCCCTTCGTAATAAAGACCGGCTGGAAAATTCCGCTGACTACATTAAAAAAGGCTTTTTCAAACAAGGGAACCAGAAAAGTTCTGGCGCTTGTGGGACCGACTATTATAGGTATGTCGGCCTATCAGCTCAACATCGTTGTTTCGACATCTCTTGCCGGGAAAGCGGGAACCGGTATTCTGTCGAGTCTGCAGTATTCTCTGCGACTTCAGGAACTCATCCTGGGAGTCTTCGCAGTATCCATCGGAACAGTAATGCTGCCGGATCTTACCGGTCTTGTAAAACGACAGCAATGGAAGGAATTCAACAGGATGCTTACCGAAGCCATAAAAATAATCGCACTGATAACAATTCCTATAACGTTTTATTCGCTTATATCCGGACGCGAAATAATTTCACTGGTATATCAAAGCAAAAAATTTACGGAACAATCTGTAGAACTTACGTTCGAAGCTTTCCGCTGGCATATTGCAGGCCTTTTTTTTATAGCACTCAACAGAATCGTTGCTCCGGCCTTTTACGCACAGCGCAATACAAAATCACCAACCCTTGCGGGAACCATCGGTGTCGGGGTAAATATACTGCTTGCGATTCTTCTTGTAATACCGCTGAAAGGAGGCGGTATTGCGCTTGCTTTAAGTGCTGCAAGTCTTGCCAACAGCATACTTTTATTCGTATTTTTAAAACAAACTGCAACAATAGATGTCGAAGGTGTTGTAAAGTCGTCAGTTCTGTATACGGTTAAAATAGTTTTATTTTCCGCTGTAGCGGCGGTTCCGTCTTACTTTCTCAGACCTTATATCATCAGATTATTCAGCGGACATAATCGGCTCATATCCGCAGGAGGCCCGGTACTCGTACTAGGAATCATCTTTGCAGCGAGCGGCATTCTGCTGCTTGTCCTTTCAAAAGATCCTATTGCACAGACTATCAGTGGCAGAATTGCAAAAAAAATAAAAAAAGCCGATGAGAGGAGCACTATATGACAGCAAAAACAAAAGAAGAACTGGAAGCTTTTTATAAAACCCGACGGGAAAAACTGACCGGATTCATGAAAGACAACGCGGTAACGGCAGTTGTCTTCGAGGACACGGAGGAACGGCGTGACCCTGCCGTCAGATATTTTACCGGACATCCGGGCGATGCGCTTTTTATTATTACCGCAGACAACAGAGGGATACTTGTGCCATGGGACGAAAATCTTGCAAAAAAACAGGCAGTTGTCGAAACAATAGAACCCTACAGCAAATTTGATCGTAAAAACATAAAAGCAGTAAAGGAAATCCTTGATTCGTTACGGTTAAACGGACGTCTTACGGCAGAGCTTTCTCCTGAAACACCATATCCGCTTTTTCTTAAATATGTAGATGCACTTTCCGGCTGGGATGTCAGATGCAGGGAAGAAAGCGTGCATGACTATGTAAAAGCACTGCGGGCGGTGAAAGATGACTATGAGATAGAATGTACAAAAGAAGCGGCCCGTATCGGCGACATGATAATAGACACAATAGAAGCCCAGGTTAAATCAGGCGCGATAAAAACGGAAGCTGATGTTGCGTTACTTATCGAGAAAGAGTGCCGGGCACAAGGGTGCGAAAAAACAGGATTTGATACGCTCGCCGCAGGGCCAACCAGAAGCTATGCCATTCACTGCTTCCCGAATTATACAAATGGTTCATGGCCGGGAGAAGGTTTGTCGATTCTCGATTTTGGTGTTGTTTATAATGGTTATACCAGCGATACGACACTCACTATTGCACAGGGAAATCTTACAAAGGTACAAGAAGAGCTTCTTGAGCTCGTTCAGAAAGCCGCAGATGAAGCGGTAAAATTATATAAAAAAGACATTCCCATACGGGATGCAGCAGTAAAAGCAGATGAAGTATTTGCAAAAGCAAAACAAAAAATGCCGCATACGCTCGGGCATGGAATAGGTCTCGAAATACATGAATTTCCAACTGTACGGCCGAAAAATCCTTCCTCACTTGTATTTGCACCGGGAATGATAGTTACATTGGAACCAGGGCTGTATGATACGGAAGCCGGTGGTGTCCGGCTCGAAAATGATGTTCTCATAACAGAAACCGGAAACGAAATTATAACGCATTCCAGAATTATCCGGATCTGAGTCAACGGTAAGCGTACCGGTACAAAGACAGGTACCGGTACAATTCAGTCTGCAGTTCTCTCGACGGTATCTGCATAGTCTGACACCTGATCGATGACCGTACTTACCGTAGCGTCAAGTACAGTAGCGAGCGATTCGTCGGGAAGATCCGCAGTCATGGTTTTCATACTTTTCATAACTTTTTCTGCAAGTTCTATTCCATTTGTATCGTAAGGAACTGCTTCTTCCACAATAAAATCAGAAAGAGTTCCAGAATTTCGAAGCGCCTGCGCCGTAGCGAGCAGTCCCGGTTTACCTGAAAGACGTGCTATGAGATAATCAAGCAGCAGCCTGGTCCTGCTTGTCTGAAAAACTGCTTTTTCCTCCGGCGGCAGATATTCGCTCAATGATTTTAACTTTTTAAAGAGTTCCAAAGCCGGTAAGTATTTTTTTGCAGAGTCCCGGTCCGAAAGAATATTTGCAATGGACGGCAGCATTTTTGAAGCCTGAAGGTTCAAGTTCTCAATCGCATCCCTCACTGCTTCATCCGCAGCTTCGGCAACACGCTGAACCGTCTCATCTGCTTTCCGGGAATTCTCGGTCTGCATTGCAGAAACATCTTCTTTCAATTGTTCCCTGATGTCCTGTGCTGTCCGGGCAGCCTTTTCAGAAGCGGATACAACCTTATCAAGTGCATCTCTGAAATCCTGCTCTGACGCGGACAACGGAGCCGGCTTTTCTGACGGGTGGTTATAAGAAGTATCTTGAGGAGCCGCTTTACGGACTGCGTCTTTTACAGCATTGTCGGCCTTCTCCCTGATACGTTCTTCCGCCTCGTCCGCCGCTCTGCGGACTGCATTTCTTGCACTCTGATCAAGATCCTGCTGAGCCTGTCTTGCAGCCTTCGCGACAGCTTCGGAAGCTTCCGCTGCCGCAAGCGCAGCTTCTTTTCTTGCCTGCTCAAGAAGATCCGCTGCAGGTTTCTGTTCCTCAGCAGGCTCAATATCTTCTTTTTCTTCTTCAGGAACCGGTTCTGCTGCCGGTTCTGTCGTCGTTTCATCGGACGGAGTTATTTCTTCCGGCAGTAAATCATCGTCCGAAGGCAGCACCTCGTCTGCAGAAGAAGATTCTTTATCTGATAAAGAGTCTTCTTCTGATGGGGAACTGTTTTCATCGGGCGATTCTTCCGCGGGGATCTGTACAGGAATTTCTTCTGCAGGTAAATCCTGTTGCTGCGGTTGTGCTACAGACGAATCTTCGATAAACGGTAAATCATCATCGTTACCGGGTATTTCATTTTCATCAGCATCGACAGGTTCATCATCCTGTACGAGATCTTCCAGATCATCGACATCAGACGGTACTTCGTCGTCTAATGCTTCATCATCAGCAAAGTCAATAGAACCTTCATCTTCGTCTTCGATAAGCTCGTTCTCTCCCCATGATTCAGGATCAAACAATTCTTCCGGTTCTGTTTCTTTTTGAGCAGGCTCATCCTTTTTATCTTTGAAACTTTCATCAGTGGCTTCCATTTCAATTTCTTCACCATCGGGGACAGCAAAGTCATCCTCTGAAGGCACTGTTTCAAGTTCAGGGGGCTGCTCGGCAACTACCCCTTCGGCCTGCAGCTGTTCGTCAATACGTTTTAAAGCCAGCCGTGCAGCTTCATTATACTGATCGTATTTGAGTGCTTTATGGTATTGGATTATAGCGGCATCAGTATTACCTTCTGCCTCTTCGACAGCGGCAAGCGCAAGAATGCCGGCAGCATCATCCGGACACGCATGAAGATATTTCTCAAGATGATGACGGGCCTCTCTGAGATTACCGATCTGACGGTATCGGTTTCCGACATCCTTGTAGAATTCATGGTAGGTCGGATCCGCAGATTCTATTTTTCGTATGCAGACAAGAGCTCTTTTCGCGTTACGTTTCAGTGTATAATACTGAGCTGCCAGATTCAGTGCCTCTACATCATCGGCATCAGCAGACAAGGCTTTTTTTATTTTTTTTACCGCAGCATCAGGTTTCCCTGCGGAAAGCAGAACCTCTGCATACTGCTTGACCATAGCGGCATCCGAGGGATCAGCTGCTTCATACATCTTCATGACTTCGAGTGCTTTGGGAAGCTGTCCCAGTTTTTCATATGAAAAGGCAAGCCCTGATAAAGCCTGCCGGTTTTTCGGCTCGGATTCGATAACTTGAGCAAATTCCTCACTTGCACGCTGATAGTTGCTTTCCTGTACATAAGCCCTGCCACGAAGCGTGTGCATACCCGTATTACCCGGTTCCAGCCGCAAAGCCTGATCAACCAGCCCCTCGGCATCCTTAGCCCGTTTCAGACGCAGAAGAAGATCTGAAAAATCTGCTATTGCCTCCATCCAGCCGGGTTTTGCACGCAAAGCAGCAGCATATGAAAGAGCCGCATTGGAATATTTGTGCATATCCTCATAGGTATGGGCCAGATTAAGATGCAAAATCGGATGGTTCGGATCTGCCTTCAAGCCGCGGGAATAGGCATTGACGGCCTTGTCATATTCCCTGCGAATCGTATAAATAACCCCAAGATGATTAAAAGCCAATGCATCAGCGGGATTCTCTGCAATAACGGATTCAAAACAATCTATCGCATCGTCATAATTCCCCATAAATTTATAGGTAAAACCAAGACTGTAGTTCGCCTGAAGATCATTCTTGCCTGTAGCAAGCGCTTTTTCAAGAGCATCGATGGAACTCTGATATTTCTGCAGACGGCGGTAAATTCCACCGAGATTCAGCAACGCGTTGAAATTATCAGGTTCAAGCATGCTGATCTGCCGGTAGAGAGGCAATGCTTTCTTGTCCTGCCCGGCTTTGACATATAGGGCTCCCAGCTGGGTAAGTAATTTCATATCATCAGGAGACTGTTTTAGAAGTTCCGTATATAAACGTATAGCCAGAGGGTAGTCTCTGGACATTGCCGCTGCCTTTGCTCGTGTTAAAATCAGACTGCTGTCAGGCATTTTTTTTCCTCATTAATTTTGTTTTGGTCTTGCATATACTTCTTCCGACAATTCGCCCCTGATTTGCGAATCAAATCGGGAACAGGAAGAAACCGCAAAATAATATATTGTACCGTTTTTTAATCCGGTCAAGGTTACTGAATTTGTATTTCCTGCATTCACCGGAGAAGCGCCTTCAGCCGCTGCCCGTCCAAGATATTCTCCGGGGTGTTCTCCATAATAGACATAATAACCTCCGGATAAATCATCGACGGAATACGTCCATGATATCGTAACGGAACCATCTCCGGGAACAGCAGTAACAGAAAACGGCGGCAGCGGCAGCGGTTGTTCCGTATAGTTAATTTTTATCTCGGTAATAGACGGAGACGCATCACCGTTACCGTCGGGGAAAATATTCCCTGCAACCTGGAAATACTTTCCGGTCACGCCCGTAACTGCTTCACCGTTTTCAACAGGAACCCAGGCAGGATACGAATCAGTCCAGTTATAAAAATTATCTCCGCCGCGTACATATAAATCAACCGCAGTCTGGGGAGGAATATCCGCAACAGCGTCAATCGAATCCAATTCTGATCCCCCGGGAACCGGGAGCGGCTGCGTTTCGAATCTTCCCCCTTCTTTCTTATACATAAGATAATGGATACCCATGGTTCCATCAGGTTCCGGATCCCCGTCCGAAGGCACAGAATTTTCACAAACAGGCGTTTTCACTATACGGAATTCGTCTATATTTCCGGTGAAACTCGGGCATATATGTATATCGGCGGGAACACCGAGAACAGCAGCATAAATAGAGCCGCCGGTTTTTCCTGAAGAGGTTACATAACGAAGCGCTTCAAGACTACCGTTTATTCTGTATTCAAGCAAGCCGGATTCTTCATCAAAACATATCTCGTGATGTGCCCATTTACCAGGTATAATCGTACGGTAACTCACCAGTGTAATTTCGCCGTTATCTGCAGTATATCCGTCAAATATGTTCGTGAATTTCCATTCAACGCGGTTGTTAAAAAAGGAGGACGTAATCATTTGATACACGGGGTAATCGTTCACATTCCGCGAGGATCGCCATGAAAAAATTATTTCTCCGTTTTCAGAAATTGAAGGCTTTAACCAAAATTCAATCAGAAATGATCCGGAAGAATTCCCCGTTCCGAAAAACGAGCCATTTTTACCGCTTAAGCTCAGCCCTTTTCCATTGCCGCGGCAGAGTGCCGATTGTTTCCCGAAACCAATATCTTTTTCAAGTATAAGAGAATTATTCGTAATCGTATAATTTCCGGCAGAATCTTTTATCGTGTCACCTTCAAAATCAAGAAGCAGGTCTGTATCAGCCGTTAATGGTTCCGAAGCTGCGGCAAGTTCAAGACAATCATATCCGAACCGTCCCTTCCCTGCTGTAATGCCATTTTTTACGGAAAGTCCGGACCATCCGGCACTGCCGCCTATTACAATGGTTTTTTTCTCAGCAAATACAGAAAAATACCACAGAAATACTGGACAAAAGATGAGGAAAAAAAGTATTTTTTTTCTATAACGTATACTCATAGAAATCATGAATAATAATAACACGGCTTATAAAACATTACACGAAACCGCATTACAGGCACCCTCCTCAAGTGGCGTCTATTTATGGCGAAACCAGCAGAACGTCGTCATTTACGTAGGAAAAGCAAAAAATTTAAAAAACAGACTTTCTTCCTACTTTTCAGGACGCAAAGACATCAAGACACGGTTACTGATATCTCATGCCGCCTCCATTGAATACATAACGACGGCTAATGAATACGAGGCGTTTCTTCTTGAAAACAACCTCATAAAAAAACATACCCCGAAATACAACATCAACCTTAAAGACGGTAAGTCATATCCGGTTTTACGCATAACAAACGAAGCGTTCCCGCGGCTCGTAAAAACACGACATATACTGCACGACGGGTCCCTTTATTTCGGTCCGTTTCCCGATGTCACAGCGCTCGATACTTTCATCGATACGTTGTACCGGCTGTATCCTATCCGGCATTGTAAGCGATTCAGAAAACGGGATGCTCCCTGTATGTATTATCATATAGGACGGTGCAGGGCTCCCTGCTGTGGAAAAATATCTGCAAAGTCCTACAATGACTTCTTCGGCGAAATAATACAACTACTTGAGGGGAAAGGCAAGAAAACAGAAGAGCATCTGACACAACTTATGAAAGAAGCAGCGGAAAAACTGGATTTTGAAAAAGCTGCAAGAATACGGGACGGACTGCGGGCACTTATGATAATGCAGAATCAGAATATCGTAGAAGTATTCGACAGCAGAGACCGCGATTATATTGGGTTTTATCGCGAAGGAGAGCTCGCAAGTTTTACAATCCTTAAAATTCGCAATGGAAAACTTATCGGCAGGGACAACTATCGGACAGTGAGTCTGAATGAAGACGATGAACTCATTCCGGAATTCATGAATGCCTATTATACAGCGAAAGAAGATATTCCTCCTCGTATTTACGTACCGACCCAGGCAGGGATGAATTTTATGGAACAGTATTTTGAAGAAAGTTTCGGCGGCATCACAAAGATTACACTCGTTACGAATACTATCGAGAATGCAGAGCGGCATAACGCTGCAATTTCTATGGCAATACAGAATGCTCATGAAGACATAATCAGGAGGATTCGGGAAAGAGGCGACGTACCGGCTCTTGAAGAACTCAGAACAGTGCTCGGACTTGAACAGCTGCCTGTCAGAATAGAAGGTTTCGACATAGCTCATATCAGCGGCAAATTTCCAGTAGCCAGCCTTATCAGTTTTTATAACGGCAATCCTGACAAGAAAAATTACCGGTATTTCAGACTCAAAACCACGGACGGAATTATCGACGATTTCGCATCCATGAGAGAAGCGGCCGGCAGAAGATATACCCGGCTCATAAATGAGCAGGCGGAGCTTCCAGACCTTATACTTATCGATGGCGGCATAGGACAGGTAAATGCAGTAGAAGGAGTTCTTGATGCCTTGAATCTCGATATTCCTGTCGCAGGCCTTGCAAAACGTGATGAGGAAATCTACCGCCCCGGAGACAGTACTCCAATCACACTTCCGAAACGAAGTGATGCGCTCAGGCTGCTGCAACGGGTGCGGGATGAAACACATCGATTTGCAACGAGTAGAAACCAGCGGCTCAGAACAAAAGAAAACACGGTCAGTATCTTTACGGAACTCCCGCAGGTCGGCGAAAAAAGAGCCCGTACCCTTATGAAAAAATTCTCAACGCTGGAAAACATGTGTACCGCCCGTGAATCCGACATAGCGCAGGTACTGCACCTGCGGGCACCGGAAGCGTCTGAAATACTTCTCGCCGCGAAGCAGCGGCTTGCCGAACGAAACAGAAAAAAACAGGTTGCGCTGAAATCATTGAAATCGGCAGGGACGACGCCACAGAATGCCGCAGACATACAGTATACAAAAGATCTCGCCGCTGGCGCACTCGAAGCTGCCGACGACGACAGGGACTTCACAGAATAACTTCAGCAAGCCGGACGAAGAGCGGAAGCGTTATAATACAAAAAGCTGACGACAGAAGGACCAGCAGGCTGCTGTACGAAGTATCCCGTTTGAAAATAACTGCAAACGTCGAAATATTAACACCAACCGGACACCCTGCACCAATTAGTACTACAAACAGCATCGTCCGGATATCAGGAACAGAGCTTACAAACACTTCCAGCAGCCGGAGGACGGCCAGTATTACGGCCGGTCCGACCAGAAGCCGGACTGCCAAAATCTTTGAAAGCCGGACAAAATACGGCGTCGTACCAGAACCGTTATTCTTGAAATTTGCAAAAAGCAGCCCCAGAAAAATCATAGCTGTTGCCGTATTAAGATCTGCAACAGGAACAATCGTCCGGCTGATAATTTCCGGCAGCCGTACCGGGAGACAAAAAATAACAAACCCGGCAACAATGGCAATAATATTCGGGTTAGTAATCAGTTTTTTCAGATTCATCTGTCCCGACATCGAATATTCACCGAAAGTCCAGAAATAGACATTAAACGCTGCAATATAACTCAGAAGATAGAAAACGCCGTCCGGCCCGAAGACACCGTTTATGAGCGGAATACCTATAAAACCGCAGTTGGTAAAAATCACGGCAAGACGGTCGATCGAATCACCAGTTTTTGCAGCAGGATTTTTTGAATGCACAAAAATGAAAGAAACCGCAGTCAACAACAGATGGACCAAAAGGGAGATAAAAAAAAGAATTATGAACTGTCTCATTTTTGCTGCATCATAGGGAATATCGAACGTCTTCAGCATGAGACAGGGATTTATGATATATAACAGCAGCCTGCTTAGGAATTGAGAAACAGACGACCCAAAATTATTTTTTCTGCAAAAATAAAAACTGATGACGGATATCATCAGCATGATAAACAGTTGTTTAAAAACAAGTACATACATTATAAAAATTATAGCTGATATTTAAAATAAGGTCAGCGGTCCGCTCTGTAAACTTTCATAATTCAGGTGTATACTGAGGAAGTACTCTTCAGGAGGGCGCTATGAAACAGACCTCAGGACTGGAACCCGATTCTGTATCGCAGTCAGATTTTTCGCTGAAACCGCTTACGGACAAAGAAAAAAAAGAGTGGTTCGAAAATGAAGAATTTTGGAAAAACTTCGGTCCGATTATTTTTGACAGCCGGCGTTGGGCAGAAGCTCCTGACGTTGCAGCCGCTGTTTGTAAGATAGCGGGACTCGGGAAAGGCAGTACCGTTCTTGATGCCGGATGCGGTCCCGGAAGAATCGCCGTCGAGCTCGCATTGCTCGGTATTGATGTAACGGGCGTAGATCTGATCAGCAGCGAACTTGCTGCTGCAGAAGAAACGGCCTCCGATGAAAACGTATCAGTACATTTCAAACAGGCGGATTTACGAACATTTACTGCTGATGAAAAATTCGATGCCGCCGTTAATCTTTACACCTCTTTCGGCTATTGCAAAACAATGGAAGATGATTTTGAAATTCTTAAACATATAGCGAATTCTATAAAAGACGGCGGATGGTTTATCATGGAATGCATAAGCAGGGAAACCGCCATACTGTACTTTACCGAAGGAGAATGGTTTGAACGTGCCGGAAAAACGGTACTTACGCAGTTTTCCGTAGAGGGGGCATGGGAGGGACTCCGTTCACGGTGGATTCTTATCGATAAAAACGGACAGCGTATGGAGCATGAACATATCCAGCGTCTTTACTCCGCAGTAGAACTCAAACGGCTTCTGGCTGCAGCAGGATTTAAATCGGCTGAGATATATGGAGATTTTGATTTTACTCCATATAATCAAAAAGCCCGAACAATGGTTATCGTGGCCAGAAAATAGCTTTGCCGACAGTTACAGGAGAAGCTTTTATGAAAATCCTTATAGTAGTCGATATGCAGAATGATTTTATCGACGGACCACTTGGGTCGGACGCAGCAAAAAAAATTGTAAAAAACGTATCTGAGAAAGTCGATTCCTTCAGACGCAGCGGAGAACCGGTGATTTTTACCAGAGACACGCATACAGATACTTACCTTGAAACACTGGAAGGAAAAAATCTTCCGGTAAAACACTGCATAAAAGGTACGGACGGGTGGCAGATAACAAATAAAATTACGACAACGGGAAGCACAATTGTAGATAAAGTTACGTTCGGAAGTAAAGATCTGCCGCAGGCGGTAAAAAATGCGGCGCAACGTTATAGCGATTCCCATAAGGGAGCAAAGGCTACCGGTTCTTCCGGAGTTATCAGCGAAATTATTCTTACAGGGCTGTGTACCGATATGTGTGTCATCTCAAACGCAATGGTTCTTAAAACATTTTTTCCCGAAACACAAATTTCTGTACTTGCAGGATGCTGTGCAGGAGTCACTCTGGAACGGCATCTGACTGCACTAAACGCAATGAAAAGCTGCCAGATTACAGTAAAATAAAAAAAACAGCCGAACACCAAACAGTAAATCCGGCGGTTATTTACGCTCGACCGCTGCGGAGCACATACAGTTAAACAGATTTTTCGTGAAACGGCCATGAAGACTACTACCGGAGATTTTAGTGATAGTTTCCGGACGACGGCAAAACGTTCTACTGTTCAAATAGGTCTGGTTCGTATATAATAACCATATCCTTTACTGGTTTCGGCTGTCTTTCGGCGGGAACTTTTTTTCTTTCTATAAACTTTATTAAATGGAGTTGACATGGCATACTTTTATGAGGAACCTTCTCACACTTTCGGCGAGTACCTCCTGATACCCGGATATTCTTCTGCAGAATGCGTACCCGATAACGTCTCGCTCCGCACACCTATTGTAAAATTCAATAAGAAAGCCGGTGAGGACAGTCCTCTTTCTATGAATATACCGATGGTTTCTGCGGTTATGCAGTCGGTTTCAAATGATCGTCTTGCAATTGCCCTCGCAAAAGAAGGCGGAATTTCTTTTATATACGGATCACAGACAATCGAGCAGCAGGCTGCTATGATAGCCCGCGTCAAAATGTATAAAGCAGGATTTGTTTCCTCTGATTCAAATATACGTCCGGATCAGACACTTGAAGAGCTCGAATCACTTATAGAAAAAACCGGCCATTCTACCGTTGCCGTAACGGAAAACGGTACTGCAGACGGAAAATTGGTCGGCATTATCACTGAACGGGATTTCCGTAAAAACCGGTGCCCGCCGCAGTCTCCGGTTTCTACCTATATGACACCGTTCAAGGATCTTATAAAAGCAAAAGAAGGTATTACCCTGGATGAGGCGAATGACCTTATATGGGAACATAAAATAAATCAGCTGCCTATTCTGGATGAAAAAGGACATCTTCAGTACCTGGTATTTCGTAAGGATTATGCGTCCCACGAACAGCATCCGAAAGAACTCCTCGACAACCAGCAACGCTATATAGTAGGCGCAGGTATAAATACGAGGGACTATATGGACCGGGTTCCCGAACTCCTGAAAGCAGGAGCAGATGTCTTCTGTCTTGATTCTTCGGAAGGTTTTTCGGAATGGCAGCAACGAGCTCTCCACGATATCCATAAAAAATGGGGAACGGAAGTACGTGTCGGAGCAGGAAATGTCGTCGATCGGGACGGATTCAATTTTCTTGCAGAGGCAGGTGCTGATTTTGTCAAAGTCGGAATAGGAGGAGGCTCAATCTGCATTACCCGCGAACAGAAAGGTATCGGTCGCGGCCAGGCAACGGCAACCATAGAAGTTGCAAAAGCCCGTGACGAATGGTATGAAAAGACGGGCATCTACATTCCGGTTTGTTCAGACGGCGGCATTGTACACGATTATCATATAACGCTGGCGCTGGCAATGGGAGCCGATTTTGTCATGCTCGGACGTTATTTCGCCCGTTTCGATGAAAGCCCGACTAACAAGCTCATCGTCAACGGTAACTACGTCAAAGAATATTGGGGCGAAGGTAGTAATCGTGCAAGAAACTGGCAGCGCTATGATCTCGGTGGAGAAAAAAAGCTGTCATTTGAAGAAGGTGTAGACAGTTATGTACCATATGCCGGACGTCTGAAAGACAATGTCCGCATGACAACCAGTAAAATTGCCCATACGATGTGTAATGTCGGTGTGTTAACTATTCCTGAACTGCAAAAAAAGGCAAAAATAACGCTTGTTTCACAAGCTTCTATCAACGAAGGTTCTGCTCATGATGTCACGGTACGCAATACGACTATCCATGCGGAATAAACATACGGTATCGTTTTAAAGTAATGGCCGGAGACTTAGTATAAAATCTCCGGCCATTTGATATTAACGTAACAGTCATTTTATGTCATACTGTTTTTACTATGCTATCACTGCTGGTAAGAATATTCATAAAACATCCCGATGCTTTCAAAGACAATACTGTCCGCGAACAATACGGAATTCTAACGGGAGCTTTGGGAATCGGTCTCAATATATTTCTTTTTTTGTTAAAACTTTTTGCCGGGCTTATTACAAAATCCGTCGCTGTTACCGCAGATGCTGTAAACAATCTGTCTGACGCAGGATCTTCACTTCTCACTATCATCGGTTTCAAGCTTTCTTCAAAAAAACCCGATCGGGAACATCCGTTCGGACACGGCCGATTCGAATATATTACCGGGCTTGTCGTTTCGATTTTTATTCTCCTGATGGGAATCGAACTCTTTAAATCTTCAGTCAAATCTATCATACATCCACAACCGGTAACAAAAAATCTGCTGACAATTTTCATTCTGATAATTTCAATCGGAATTAAAATCTATATGTACTTTTACAACCATTCTACTGCAAAAAAAATAGCATCCGCAGCAATGGATGCTACGGCAAAAGATTCCCTCAGTGATACAATTTCAACTTTTGTTGTACTGGCGTCCTTTGCTGCTTCATATTTTACTGATTTTAAATTCGATGGAATCGCAGGGCTCTTCGTTGCATTGTTTATTATTTATTCCGGATATACTGCAGCAAAAGAAACTATAGAACCACTTCTAGGATCGGCTCCGAAAAAAGAATTTGTCAACGATATAGAAAAAGAAGTATTGCAGCATAAACCGATTGCGGGAATCCATGACCTGGTTGTTCACGATTACGGCCCCGGACGAAGGTTTATCTCTCTTCATGCCGAAGTTCCGGGAGACGGAAATATTTTTGACCTGCACGACATAATCGATAATGTCGAATACACTCTCTCCAAAAAATTCGGTTGCGAAGCTGTCATTCATATGGATCCGATAGATTTAAACAACAAAGAACTCGGAAACCTTAAGCATCTTGTACTGGCCGAAATAAAGCATATCAACAGCGATTTTACCATTCATGATTTCAGAATGGTCCCCGGGAGGACACATACGAACCTCATTTTCGATGTGGTAAAACCTTCCACCTGTACAGCTCCTGATGAAACAATAAAAAAAGAAATCATAGACAGGGTCCATACAATTTGTCCCGTCTATCACTGCGTAGTCAATATCGATCAGGCATACGTATGAATCAGCTGTTTTCGTACGATAAACTTATCGCCGTAGCATAGTTGCAATTTCTTCCATCATGAAAAGTGCAGCAAGGCCGTCGTCCAGCGTTGATAAAAGCGGAACGCAGCCGTCAAGAAAATCAACAGCATTCTCGACCATACGGGTAAAACTGCGGGTCGCTGCAGGAATTTTTATTTTTCCGTTACGCGAAAGCGAATAGAAACCGGTATATAAGGTTGACTCCGCGCGACGGTAAAATTCAGCGATTCCGTTACCGATCCGTATCCGGCCATCTGTACCGGTCACATCAATTTCAAACCTGAAATAACGGCTTCTGCCATCAATCCTCAGTGTGACTTCAGGACACCGGGCCGTTATGTAATGTGCCGAAATGTTCCGGATGACCGCACTGTTTTCTTCATCGCGGTACAAACCGGTAATAACCGGATCACGAAGGGGCTGTTTGCTGCCGAGAAAAGAAAGAACACAGTCGGCGAGATGTGTTCCATCGTGCAGCAGACTGTATGCACCGGAAGATTCCCGGGCGGGATCATAAACCGGCATACCTGAACCTAAAACAGCCGTAATACTCTGTAAGGCACCAATACACGGCAAGTACCGGCGGGCACTATCGTAATCCTGTGCGAAACGTCGCTCGTGATTTACCATAACGGGTACGGAGGACGAAATCGAATCTTTCCGGATGATATTTCCCTCTTTCATCGTCAGCGCCACCGGTTTTTCAAGAATGACAAGCCGCGGATGTGTACTGATGACCTTACGTGCCACTTCAAAATGAGCAGCTTCATTCACTGCAATTACAAAAATATCGGGCCGGCAGGCAGAAAGCAGTTCATCCACGGATCTGAAAACGGCTGCAGACGGAACAAACTGATGCCAGTGCGCAAGGCGATTCATGTCGGTGTCGCATCCGGCAATCAACCGTATACGATGATTTTTTTTCAGTGCCATAGTATGAGAAGCAGGCTGCTCACGTCTCCGGTCGAATCCGAGCGAAAATCCGATACGCCCGCATCCTATAACCGCTGCTGTATATACGTTTTTTTTCATACAGTTACTATCGGCAGATCAAACATTTTCAAACAGTACAAGAATTCAGTGCGACATCGTTGACCCCGCCACTCGAACGGATTAAAATAGAAACATGGCTGATATCCACGTATTCGATGCCCCTCCGGAGGGCACACCAAAATCAAAATTTGTTCATTTACACGTCCATTCCGATTATTCCCTTCTGGACGGAGCCTCAAAACTTGATACTCTCATTGCACGGGCAAAACAGCTCAATATGGAAGCGCTTGCGCTGACAGATCACGGGAATATGTTCGGTGTTCTGAATTTTGAACACATCTGTCATGCAAACGGCATAAATCCTCTCGTCGGAGAAGAATTCTATGTAGCTGAAGGCAGCAGACTCGAACAGGATCGGACCCCGTGGGGTGCGAAATATTATCACCTTATTATAATCGCGCAAAACACAGAAGGATATAAAAACCTCATGATGCTTTCGTCAAAAGCTTTCACGGAGGGGATGTATTATAAACCGCGTATTGACTGGGAATTACTGAAACAGTATCACGACGGGCTTATCTGTCTTTCTGCCTGTCTCGCGGGAGAATTACCGCAGGCTCTTCTGCACGACGATACAAAACGCGCTGAAGATTTTGTAAAAAGATACAGCGAACTTTTCGGTCCCGACCATTTCTATATTGAACTGCAGGACCACGGACTGCCAGACCAGAAAGCAGTAGCACCGAAACTCATCGCCATTGCAAAAAAAATGAATATACCGATGGTCGTTACCAACGATGTGCACTATTGCAATCAGGATGATGCGGAAGCTCAGGATGCCCTCGTCTGCATCGGAACAAAAAAACTTATAAAAGATACGAACCGCATGAAATTTCAGGGTGATCAATGGTATCTCAAGACCGAACAGGAAATGGCCCGATTGTTTCCAGAATATCCTGAAATGCTTGAAAACACACTCAAAATCGCACGGATGTGCGATCTGACTATCCCGCAGTATAAAACCCAGGAGCTCAAAGACTGTCTGCCTGTCTACCAGATTCCGAAAGAATTTGTTTCGCAGGATGCCTATGTACTGCATCTGGTTGAAACAGGACTCAGAAAAAGATACCAGATAGTAACAAAAGAAATAACCGACAGAGCTCTGTATGAACTCGGAATTATCTTCCAGATGGGATTCTCCGGATACTTTCTTATCGTCTGGGATTTTATCAACTGGTCAAAAACCCACGATGTTCCAATCGGGCCGGGACGAGGTTCCGGAGCAGGTTCACTGGTTGCCTATGCAATGGCTATTACCGATATAGATCCGTTCCGATTCAAGCTTATCTTCGAACGGTTTCTGAATCCTGAACGTGTCAGCATGCCTGATTTTGATGTGGATATGTGCTTCGAAGGACGACAACGCGTTATTCAGTACACGCGGGATCACTACGGCGACCAGCAGGTCGGCCACATAGTCACCTTCGGAACGCTCAAGGCAAAACAGGTCATTGCTGATGTCGGACGGGTACTTGATATTCCGCTGTCTGAAGTCAATATACTAAAAAAATGTATTCCCGATAATCCGAAAGCAAAACTCAGGGACGCCTTCAGTGAGCCGGATGAAAAACACCCGGACAATGGAAAACTTTTACCATACAAGGACGATCCCCGCTATCAACAGTTGTTCAAACTCTGTTTCAAACTTGAAAATGTAAACAGGAACACCGGACTTCATGCATCTGGAATTGTCATAGGTCGAAGCCAGCTGCCGGAATGGGCCCCGGTATTTAAAGATGCCAAAACGGGAAAAGTTGCAGTACAGTATACTATGGATATTATCGAACCGTGCGGTTTGGTAAAAATGGATTACCTTGGACTGAAAACACTCACGCTCATAAAATATGCAGAACGAATTATTCGAAAACGACCGGGACTCGAAAATTTCAGGGCTGATCAGATCGATGAAACCGACAAAAAAACATTTGATCTGTTCTGTCGCGGAGATACGGTTGCTGTGTTCCAGTTTGAAAGTGCAGGAATGCAGAAAATTCTGAAACAGGCACAACCGCGCAGAATTGAAGATATTGTCGCTTTGAACGCACTCTACCGTCCCGGCCCGATGCAGTTTATTCCGAAGTTTATTGAAGGTAAATTCGATGCATCAAAGATAACGTATCCGGATCCCTGTCTTAAAGATATTCTGCAGGAAACCTACGGGATTATGGTTTATCAGGAACAGGTCATGCAGGTCGCCCAAAAAATAGCGGGATTTTCACTTGGTGCTGCAGATATGCTCCGCCGGGCAATGGGTAAGAAAAAACTCAATGTTCTTATGGAAAAGAAAAAAGAATTCGAGGCTGGTTCCATAAAAAACGGTTTTACACAAAAACATGCAGACGACATTTTCGAACTTATGATTCCGTTTGCAGGATATGGATTCAATAAAAGTCACGCAGCGGCATATTCAGTCATGGCATATCGGACCGCATGGCTGAAAGCAAATTATCCGGCGGAATTTATTGCAGCAAACCTTACCAATGAAATTACCAGTACCGACAAACTTCCCCAGTACATTGAGGAAGGACGGAGTATGAATCTCGAAATTGATCCGCCGGATGTAAACAGATCCGACGAAGTTTTCGATGTCGTCGACGGAAAAATAGTATTCGGACTCATGGGAATAAAAGGGCTGGGAGAATCTGCAGCTCAGGAAATTGTACGGGAACGCAAGGATAACGGCCCTTATAAAGATTTTATGGATTTTCTTGACCGGATCGATCTTAAAACGGTCAACAAACGGGCAATCGAAGTACTGATAAAAACAGGGGCTTTCGATAATCTGGGGCAAAACCGTCCGACCCTTATTCAAAACATGGAACGTGCAGTCGAATATGCCGAGGCAAAGAAAGAAGCGACGCAATACGGACAGGCCAGTCTTTTTGAAGAAACAGATGAAAAAGAATTTGACGATTTTGTCTTTGAGAAAGTCGAAGATCTTCCAAAGATGGAAAAACTGAATATGGAAAAAGAACTTATCGGTTGTTATATCAGCGGGCATCCGCTTGACGCGTACCGGAAGGTTATTGAAGAATGTGCAACGGTGACTTCTCAGAATATAGAACGTGAAGCAAAAAATTCAGAAGCGGAAAAAGAACAGGGACAGAATCCCTGGTATGCCAGAAATGCCGGACGGACGTATATTGCAATCGGCATGCTGACGGATATGAGAACTATCCGCACAAAGAAAAATTCAGAAATGACTTTTGCACGACTACAGGATTTTCAAGGGTTTATAGATCTTACCTTTTTCCCGAAAACATGGGAACAGCTTCGGGGTAAAATTTCAGATAGCGGAATATATGCATTTACGGGAAAAGTCGACGGATCACGGGACACACCTTCATTTCTGGTCGATAATATCGAAGATATTTCAAGTCTCCAGGCAAAGTCATTACACGAAATACATATACAACTGGACAATAATTTCCAAACTGAAAGAGATGTCGGCAAACTCAAAGATTTTTTGTTTGGCACTTCAGGGAATTGTTTTGTATATTTTCATATAGATACTCCTGAAGGACCGTACATTATCAAAGCAAATACACAGATGACGGCGCCTTCAAACAAAGATTTCATTAAAGATCTGGAAAACCAGCCGCTTGTACAGGAAGTATGGACGGCTTAAACCAGACAAGGACTTTTTTATGACTTATATTTTCAGAACACTTGCAGCTCTCGTTAATATTTATATGTTGCTCTGTTTCATACGAATTCTGCTTACCTGGATTCCGGGTTTTGCCTATAGTCCTTTTGCCCGTTTTTTGTCGTCTCTCTGTGATCCGTTTTTGCGTATGTTTTCGGGAATTCGCTGGCTCCACATAGCGAATATAGACTTTACTCCCATTCTTGCACTCGGAGTACTTACGGCACTTGCCTCGATCTTCGGAAACGCAGCTTCCTTCGGATATTTTTCGTTTGGTGGAATTCTGGCCGTTATCATTTCAGTCGGCTGGTCGCTCATAAGTTCAGTCTTCGGTTTTCTGCTTATTTTTATCGTCATACGGCTGCTGGTTCTAATTTTCAGCAGAAATAACGGAAACGGCAGTTTTATTTGGAATCAGATCGATTATACACTGAATCCTGTTGTTTCACGTATTGCCGGTTTCTTTTCAAATGGCAGACCGATCAGTTACCGTAATTCACTTATTCTTGCAGTAATTATGCTCGTACTGTTCCAGATCGCCGGAAAATTTCTTACGAGTTCGCTTATCTATCTGTGCTCCCGTATTCCGTTCTGAGGACTGTCGATGTTACTTGCGGATATAAAAAATCCGATCAGCTCTCTGCCGGGTGTAGGACCTTCAGCGGCAAAACTATTTGCCGCACTGAATGTTTTTACCGTAGCGGACCTGCTGCAGTTCTATCCTCGTGATTATGAAGACAGAACCCGTCTGATTTCTCTTTCCGATTTCAAGTACCATCCAAAAGTTCATACAATTGCAAAGGTTATCGGACACGACTGGTTTGGCTACGGACGAATGAAAACCCTCAAAATTCTTGTCAATGACGGGACAGCGGAAGCTGAACTGGTAGCTTTTAACCGCCCCTTTCTTGAACAGCAGCTGCCCGTTGGCACTATTATCGTCGTGACCGGAAATTTTACCGTAAAATATAATGCTCTCCAAAGCACTTCATTTGAAGTCACAAAGCTTGCAGAAACCGGAAATCTTTCAGACTTCGCCGATAAACCGATTCCTGATTCCGGCGTCCTGCCGGTTTATCCGCTCACCGAAGGTTTAAATCAAAAAAACGTCCGGAAAGCAGTAAAACAGGCGCTCTCACGCTATGCACGTGGCATTGAAAATGAAATCCCGGAACAATTTATCAAACAGCGCGGACTTCTTCAGAAATATGATGCTGTCAGACTCATTCACGAACCTTCAGTTCTGACCGACGTAGATAAAGCCCGCCGGACTCTCATTTATGAAGAATTGTATCGGTTTCAAACCATGATGGCACGGCGCATCTGGGA
>JALCCK010000034.1 GCA_022640795.1 Treponema sp. | reverse complement strand
TTGAGCGCGCCATTGCCCGGATACGTGACTGGTCTGCGGAATTCGTCACGCTGGACACAAAACGGGAAGAGATTTTTTCGGCTGCAGATACTGCTGCTGCGGACGACGTGCAGCCGCTGCTGGATGAGGTCCGCGGAAAACTGGTTAAATCTAAAATTGAAAATAAGGCATTGAGCGATTATACGAATATAGTCAGGGGATTTGTTCAGGGAATACTGGAAAAGGTCGTTCCGCAGCGAAGAAATACGCTGTATTCAAGAAGCGGCACTATTGTAAAACCCAAACCGGAAAGCGTCGTAATCAATAAACTTTATTAGGTACAAGGCGGTAGCGTATGGCATCATCATTTGCAGGAATAGAAATTGGGAAAAGAAGTCTTCTCGCGCATACTCAGTCGATCACGACAGCCGGACATAATATTTCGAATGCTGATGTAGAAGGATATTCCCGTCAGCGTGTTTCGGTTACGACCTTCGATCCGCTGTACCGTCCGGATCTGACCCGTGCCGGTACTCCGGGCCAGATAGGGCAGGGTGTCACGGTAGAGAGCATCAAACGGGTGCGTGACGAGCTGCTGGATGAACGTATAACCGCACAGTCGAATCAGGAGTCATACTGGAGTACCCGGAGCGACTACTATTCCATGATCGAGAATGTATATAACGAACCGGACGATGTCTCTGTCCGTTCGACGATGGATAAATTCTGGGAAAGCTGGCAGGAATTATCGGTAAATCCTGAAAGCAGAGCTGCACGGCAGGCAGTCGTTACCCGCGGTGAATCACTGACGACTTCAATACAGCAGCGTTCAGCCGGCCTTGAGGGCATCGGAACGCTGCTTAACGGTGATATAGAATCGACCGTACGACAGGTGAACGATTATGCATCCCAGATAGCCGCTCTGAACAGTCAGATTGTGGAATCCCGCGGTATGGGAGATAACCCGAACGATCTCCTGGACCGTCGCGATAATCTGGTCGGAAAACTGGCGAAACTGGTTAACATAACAACCGTTCAGCGGGATCCTGATGAATTCGATATCCATATCGACGGCCGTGTTCTGGTACAGGGCAATGCAGCACGCAGTTTTTCCGTTCAGCCGGTCGTAAACAACAACGGATACAGCAAAGTCGTCTGGAGTGATACCAATGACGACGCACAGTTTTCCGGTGGTTCTCTGGGTGCCCTGCTGGAACTGCGTGATGTTGATGTGCGGAATGAAATTCAATCTTTAAACACTATGACAATGAATTTTGCGGATCTGGTAAACGATGTGCACCGTAATGCCGCCGGAAGCAATAACGTGACCGGGCTTGATTTTTTCGTTCAGAAACCGTTCGTGGAAAATGTAAACGGAAATTATGACAGAAACGGAGATGGTACGGCCGACAGTTCGTATATATTCAGATTTACCGGAACGCATGAGCTGAAATCTCAGGAACAGATCGGAATAGAGGGAACTATGAGCCTTTCCGGAAAAGCGGGACTGGTAACGGTTGCCTATCATCCGACCGATACGGTGGAGGATGTCGTAAACCGGATAAACGACAGCAACGGAGAAGTAAAAGCATATCTTGACCGCAATAATCATCTCGTAGTAAAGGCAACCACAGCGCAGGCTGTCGATAATCCTGATTTCGTACTGCGTCATGTAGAAGACAGCGGTTATTTTCTCGCCGGCTATTCGGGTATTCTTCGCGGCAGCGGAGCCGAAAATGCGTATGACTGGGCAAGAAGCGATGCGGTCAATTCTCTTGACGGAGCACAGTTTGCCGTAGCGCCGGTTATGAATCCGTCAGACTATATCGCAGTGAATGATGAAATAGAAAAAGATACCGCGAGCGTTGCGGCCGGATTCCCGTCAGGTACCGGAACCATCATGCCGGGCGACGGACGGGCAGCTGTCGAGATTGCCGCTCTGCGTAATACGCCGGTAATGATCGGCGAGCAGCGGACGCTCGATGACTATTTTGCCGACAGTGTCACCAATGCAGGCCTTAAGGGTGAACAGGCGCAGACTAATTTGAAAAGTCAGACCGCCGTTATGGCTGATCTTACGGATCTGCGGGATTCAATCAGCGGAGTGAATATCGACGAGGAACTCTCCGATATCATTAAATTTCAGCATGGGTATAATGCCGCAGCAAAATTTGTAACGGTTATCGATGAAATGCTTGATACCGTTATCAATAAACTCGGCGTGTAGAACCTGCCGTTGAATCCAGGAGTAAAGTATGAGACGAATAAGTTCGAACATGAATAATACGACCGTACAGATGAACCTGCGCAGACAGGAATCAAAAGTAAATACCTCGAACAGGCAGTTAGGAACACAGCAGCGTATTACCCAGCTGCGGGACGATCCCATAGCTGCCGGACATCTTGTCAGGTATCAATCCTATCTGACCCGGGTAAAAGATTTTGAAAAAAACGCGCAGACGCTTACCGACCAGTTTTCCGTACGGGAAGGGTACATGAACCAGTCGCTCCAGATAATGCAGCGCGTTCGTGAACTCGCCGTTACCGGAGCAAACGGAACCTACACGTCGGACGATCTGAAAAATATGGCAACGGAAGTAAATCAGCTTCTCGGTGCGCTTATTCAGAACGCAAACGCTGTCGGTCCGGACGGCAATGCTCTTTTCGCCGGAACCAATACGAAAACGACTGCATTTGCAGCGGAGATGGGAACCGTTGCCGGTTCCGCTGTTCCGCTGGTGGAAAATGTCAGATATAACGGAACTATCGACAAAAATACGGTAGAAGTGGATGAAAATCAGTATCTGTCGGTAGAAAATGCCGGGAACCGTACGTTCTGGGCGGAAAACCAGCAGCTTTATTCGGCACGTGATGCCGGTTCCTGGCAGGCTGCAGGAGACAGTGAAATTGCAGTAGACGGAGTAAAAATAAAGATAAACACCGGCGATAACGTTTATGCGCTTGCATCGCGGATCAACGACAGCGGAGCAGCCGTCAAGGCTACCATAGACCCGGTGACCCGCGGTTTGAACATAGCGACCACTGATTCCCGCCAGCTGTGGCTTCAGGATGTAAGCGGTACCGCCCTGCAGGATCTGGGACTCGTAAAGGATAACAGTCAGCGTCCTCCGTATAATATAGGAGACGCGGCCCGCGTTTCCGGCGGATCACTGTTTGACACCGTCATAGCGCTGCGCAATGCCATGCTGAAAGGCGACCAGAAAACAATCGGCGGACGGGTTCTCGGTGCGCTCGACAGCGGCATCGGAAACCTTGAGACACATATAGCAAAAACCGGCGCACTGTACGAACGGGCCCAGCAGGATATCCAGCGTAATTCAACGACCGCGTTGAATACCGAGCAGCTCGTTTCAAGAGAAGGCGATCTCGATATTACCGAAGCAATTACTAATCTTAAAATGCTTGAATATGCATATCAGGCAACCCTCAGTACAGCCGGAAAAATGTATTCGACGTCGCTGCTTGATTACATACGATAAAAAAAAGGAACTTACATGGAAGTAAAAACAAAAAACAGTGGAACGGTTGATGTACCGGAAGCACATCTGATAACTTTCCCGGAGGGATTGTTCGGTTTTGAGGAATACAAAGAATATGCACTTATAGATTCCGAGTATAAACCGTTTGTCTGGCTCCAGTCGCTTGAAAAACAGAACCTCGCTTTTTTACTCATTGATCCGTTCATCGTTTGTGCAGATTATGAAATAGATGTTGACGACAGGAGCCTTGAGAATATCGGAATTTCATCTCCGCTTGATGTCGTTGTCATGGCTGTCGTTACCATTCCTTCGGACGGCGGTCCGATAACGGCAAATCTGCAGGGACCGCTTATCATTAACAAAGTGAACCGGCAGAGCATGCAGGCTGTTCTTTCGGACCCCCGGTGGACGACGAAATACGATATTGTAGAAAATCTGAAAAAAAGGGAGGAAGGCTGATGCTTATTCTCTCCCGGAAGATAGACCAGAAAATACGGATCGGTGAGAACATTACCCTCACCATAATCGAAATACGCGGCGATCAGGTTAAAATCGGTGTTGAGGCTCCGAAGGAAGTAAAGGTGTTCCGGCAGGAAGTCTATACTGCCATTCAGAACGAGAACCGGCAGGCCGCCCGTACGGACGGCTCGCTCGACGCCCTGTCAAAAATTCTCAAATAAACACACGTCAGGCAAACGCTTACGCACCTGTTTTCACTTCTGCTTCGCTGGCACGAAGATAGACCGGTCCCTCGAAATCCTTAAGCGGTGCGGTGCCTTCCTGCAGTGCTTTTTCTGCAAAGGCGAACAGCGCGTCCGTCGTTGCGGCACTGCCTTTAAATTCTGTCAGCGACAGCGGCGGATGGGCCGGCAGCGCTGCAAGCGCTGCGGTAAAAGCTTCTTTTCCCGGTCCGCAGAGCAGAACGGTTCTGTTTGCAGCCGCTGCGGTTGCAGCCGCTGCACAGATTTCAGCAGGTTCATAATCACCGGGAGGCAGCAGCTCTTCTTTTTGCGTATAAACAGCAGCATAAAACCGGTTCTTTTTTGCATCGATAAGGGGAAGCACTGTAAAGTCAGCCGTCCGATAGGGAAAAGCGATACAGTCGAGTGTCGGTACTCCGTAAACAGGAATTCCGTGTGCCATTTCAATTGCCTTGAGTGCCGAAAATGCCAGCCGCAGTCCGGTAAATGAGCCCGGACCGGAACACAAAACGGAACAATCCAGATCGGAACTCGAAAGATCATTTTGCGAAAGTACATAATCGATTGACGGCAGTATGCGCTCCGACTGTTTCATACCGATGTCGAGACTGAGCGTAACTGTTCTGGGGCCGTTGCGGGAAGCCAGAATCATTTTTGAGCAGGAAGAATCAATTGCAAGACATTTCATATTAAATCTCCGTACGGCCAGTTTTCTATTTCGATTTTTCTCCGGGTGGTGTTTTCCGGCGTAATGACTATTTTTATCGTTTTTTCGGGCAGCTCTTCCATAATCTTTTCACTCCACTCGATAACCGAAATACCGTCGCCGTAGATCATGTCGTCGGCGCCGAGCGTTTCAAAATCTTCCGCACCGTCGAGGCGGTAGACGTCCATATGATACAGCGGCATCGCCCCCTCGTATTCCGATATCAGGCAGAACGTCGGACTGGTAATGTCGTCCGGTATCTTGAGCGCCTGTGCTATGCCTTTTGTCATGGTTGTCTTTCCTGCCGCGAGCGTACCCTGAAGCGCCAGTACGTCACCTTTGGTAAGAAAAGAACCTATTTTCCGCCCCAGAGCTATCGTCTCTTCGGCACTGTTTGTGTAAAATGTTTTCAAGGTAATTTGCCTTCTGAATCAAGAGAGCGTATCATAGTTTTAAGAGCTTTCGTAACAGGCAGCAGGGGATAATTGAGAGAATCCGTAATCTCGACGTCTATATTTATTGTTCCCAGCGGTCCTTTTTCTATACTGAAAAGTATCGGTGTTGTATCTACCCTTGCCGCAGGCAGTTCTATTACAGCTTCAGCATTAAATCTCCGGATATAATACAATCCGTCGTCTTCTCGTTGAATCTGTTGTATGGCAAGAACTTTCATAGGGTACTAAAATACTCCAATATTTTCACTTAGTCAATAATTCAGACAGATACTACGGAACGAAATTATTCGTAGTGGTAGATATGTGCCTGTATCCTGTTCTGGGCTGCTTGCGAAATCCGGACGAAACTTATATGCAGTATGAACTGCCTGGCACCAATACCTTTCTGAAGAGAAACTATCATGCCGATTATCGGGTCAAGTTGCGCTCTGTTCGTTTTAAGTTCAAGGTGAAGATACTGCCCTTCCTTTATCGGCAGCGAGGTAACGAGCTGGCAGCCCGATTTCGAGATATCGACGACGATTCCGCTGTATTTGTGTTCGAGCGGAATATACTCTATGCCGTTTTTATTTTCGGAAGATGCCTTTACTTTTACAGCCGTGTACGTACAGGAGGTTTTGCATTCTTCACGTTTTGCACCCCGGCGAACCAGCGGTTCAAGATTTTCCGAATGCATTAGAACCATCTGGTTGTGTCCGGCGGAATCCTTCTGGTACCGGACGATTCTCAGACTCATCCGGTAGTGCATACCGGTATTCATCCTGAACGTAAAATCGGCTTTTGAAAGTTCTTTCGGCTTGTACGGAGATGCCGCAAACGCAGAAGAAATCTGCAGAAGAAGTTCTTTATCGCTGTTCATGGTGAGTTTCATCGGGAACCGCAGCCCGCTCGGGCTGACATACGATATCTCGGTGTTGTCGGGAATGGCTTTCGACGAATTGATGATTATGGAAGCTGCATTAACCCGTTCTATTTTGTAGCGGAGATCAAAAAGTTTCGAGTTAAGCACTTCCCTGTTTTCGAGTGTTTTATTCAATTCGTATTCTTTTCTGAATATTTCATCGATATCTTTTTCATTGTGAATAAAATATTCAATATTCGCCGCGTTTGTATCTTTACAGATGGTATACAGAAAATTCTGTTCTTCTTTTGACAATCCGTATTTCTGCGCGACTGCTTTGATATTTGAAAGTTTTGTCGGAAGTTTTTTCTGCTGCTCTATCCATTCGGGGGTACTGTGTGCCGCCTTTACCCTGCGGAGCAGCAGGCGTATGGCAAACAGTATACAAAACAATATGAACGCGATCAGCAGTGATATATAAATAATCGGATTCTGTCGTGCCGCAAGCGGCGATCCGGGTATAGCTGCTGCGTTTATATTCATGAGAGTGCCTCTAATGCGCAGACGATCGCTTCCAGCCGCGGACTTATTTCATATTCCGAAAGATCGCCTATCATGACGGTATCGCTGGACTCCAGCCCCTTCTCAAAGTCTGAAAGAATACCGGAAAAATCAGCGAAAAATTCAGATACCGTTTTTCCGTCTATCTTCAGCGTACCGTATTTATCGGGAAAGAGGGCCGAAAGTGCAGTCAGATGGCAGAATTCATCCATGCGGTCGGCAAGTTCCGTTACCGTCTTTCCGGCTTCCGCATCTTTACCGCTTTGAAGATCTACCGGAACCTGTTTCATCTTCTGTGCAAGCGTACCGAACGTCCCGATGAGCTGTTTAAAAGAATTCTGAAGTTCTGCCGCGGCAATAACCGTCATTTCGATTTTTGTTTCAGGTGCAAGAACCTGTGCGGCAGCAGTGTCGAAAGAATCTGCGTCGATTTTTTTGCCGTCGATAGTTATTCCGACCGTTGCCATATCGTTGGTCTCGCATGTTTTTTCGAATGACGTGAGAATATCTCCCACTTTTTTTTCATCTTCAAGTGTTACATCAAGTTTTTGACCGTTAACGAAAAAATCCATTTGATCCGCCTTTAATTAGAATTTCTCTGTTTCGTAAAATTAGTTATCGAATCCTGCTGACTCTGAAGACTGTTGAGCGTACTTTCCATCTGCCCGTACTTCGATTTCAGTTCGGATTCTTTGTCGTCAAGCTGCGTTTTGAGTTCCGCTATTTTGTTTTCGGAATCATCTATCTTTGAGTCGAGCGATGAGGTCCGTGTTGCTATTATTCCGCCGCTCTGAACATACGGCGTGATATTTCTATCCATTGCATATCCGATTCCCGAATCGATTATAAGGTCTCCGTCGCTGTCGTATCCGAATATGTTTTTGACTGCGTCAAGATTATCCTGCAGCGTGGAATCGAGTTTTTTTTCATCGATTTCCAGATAGCCGCGCAGCCGCCCTGCCGAGTAACTGGAGGAGGATCCTGCGGCATTGGTAGAAATCCCGATCTGGGAAAGCATCGTTATTTTTGCCTGATCGCTGTATGTATAATTTGCGGCTGCGATATTCTGCAGCGAACTTTTTAACCGGGTAAGTGAAAAATCTGCCATAAACATACCGAGTTTTTTTGTTTCGGCTTTGGCTTCGTCGTCGCTCAGATAATCAAGTTCCGTTATAAGTTCCGGTTTGTTCTGCGAAAGAATATTTATTTCCGCAACTGCCTGATTGTATTTACCGACAAACGTAATCAGCGCCTGTTTTGCTGCGTCGGTGTCCGGTTTTACACTGACGGTTGCCGGAGCGGCTGTCGTTTTTCCGTGCAGATGTAACGTAATATGCGGTACAACATCGTCTATATCGTTTTCCGGCCGGGAAATGGGAATGCCGTCGTATTCGAACTGTGCATCCTGCGCTTTCGATATAGCGTGTACCGGTTCATAGCCGAGATCGGCATCCGTTTTATATGATTTGAAATCTGAAAGCGAATACTGGGTTCCCGTGTTTATATTGCGTATTATAATAGAAGCAATATCCGGATAATTACCGGAAGAAATAAGTACCGTCGTTTTGCCCGTTTCGTCTGTTTTAAATGCACCGGTAGCAAGCGGCTGCTCCGTTCCGTCTTTCATGCCTAAAAAGATTACGTTATCGGAAGCGACCGGTTTTAAAGGCGCTGCGGGTTTTACCGGTTGAGCGGGCAGGGCAGGGTCTGAAGGTTTGTTTTTTACCGATACCCCGCCGTAGGCAACACCGCCTGCGTCCGGCAGCACCGGCTCTGCGGACTGTTCGTTGAGCGCAGCGGTAATATCTTCTGTCGCCGCATGGGCAAGAGAAAATTCGATACTGCTGTTTTTCCCCGCAGCGGAAGACGGTACGGGGATCGTCGCACCGCCGCGCGGCGGAACCGTTATAACTCCGCCTGACACCGTAACGTTATCCGACGAAATCTCCGGCATGCCTTCCTGACGGTCTTTTTCGACTGTCTGCGGCGGAGCTTTCAGTTCGTTCTTTGATGTGGCGAACGTCCGTATGTCTTTTTTTACCGGACGAATCATACTGGTTTCAGCGGCATATTTCTTTGCGTCGTCCAGAAACTGGAGCCGGCTTGCTTTACCGGTTTTGAGCGATTCAATGACAAGCGATACGTTCCCTTTATTAACGCCGATCGTCGATGCTTTTATAACGCCGTTTGCACGTCTGTTTAATGCACCGGTAAAATCTGTCAGAGAACCGCCGTTCCATTTCATGGAAACGGTTTTGCCGGCGACCCTATACGTATACGTTCCTTCCGGAACCGTACTGTCTTTTCCGAGTTCGCCGGAAAGAAACCGGTCCGCCGTTGCCGGTGAATCAACTTTTATGGTGAAATTTTCATATACCGCATTTCTGTCTGCGTCCGCGGTAACCGCCGTTTCATCTGTTGATGATGTTAACTTGTTATTAAAAGGATTATCAAACGAATAGAGCGTTTTAACACTGTCACGTAGCGAGGAAAGTTTTTTATTTACATCGCGCCAGGCACTCTGCTGTTCTTTATAGGTATCAAGAGATTTCTGCTCCCTTGTGAGCGGAACCCTCTCGACTTTCATAAGACTTTCTACGAGATCATTGGTCTTGTATTTGTCAGAAATGCCGGGTATGTTTATGTCGGCCATAGTCTCGTTATCCGCAGATGATAGAGACTAAATCATTTCATCAAACAAAAGCCCGATAGCTTTTCTGATTCTGATTTTCAGTTTCTGAATGTCTGCAGACGGTATCTCCTTAATCACTTTGTTCGTGTTAGGGTCTACAATCTTTATAACGACGTTGCCCAATTCCTCATTGACGTTGAATTGCAGCTTGCGTCCCATAACCATGTCCGAAAGTTTTTGAAGTTCCTGGACATCAGCTTTTACATCAGCATTACTTTGAACAATGTTTTGAGCCACGTGAGCACCATCTGCTATAATAGAAGTTGTCTGTTCAGCATTCCGATTATCTGCAGCCTGCTGCTTCATAAGCGTAGCGGAGTTATAAAAATCCTGGCCTTCCATTGCCAAATTTTGCCCGATGCTACTAATCGTATTCATGGGCTGTCTCCTCCTGAAAAAAGAACCGGAAGAGGGGCGCACCTCTTCCGACTCACGTACTGTTTGCCAAAAAGACGACATCCAGAAGTCTCTTCAACAAATTACGTTTTTACCTGAGCAACGCCAGTACATTTTGTGACTGGGTATTTGCCTGGGCAAGCATTGCCGTACCAGCCTGTGTGAGAACCTGGTTTTTGGTATATTTTACCATTTCTGAAGCCATATCGGTATCACGTATCCGTGATTCCGCAGCCGTCAGATTTTCGGCAGCAATGTTTACACCTTTCGAAGCCATTTCAAAGCGGTTCTGATATGCGCCGAGATCTGCCCGCTGTTTTGAAACGGTAAGCAGAGCCTGGTCTATAGTAGAAATCGCCATGTTTGAATTCTCGGGCGTTGCAATACTAATCTGTCCATCAGTTCCCTGAACACCTTTCAGTCCGAGAGACTGTGCGGTCATGGTACCGATGAAAACTGTTGCATTCTGGTCTACGTTAGCACCAATCTGGAACTGCATTACTCTTCCTGATGCTGAATTCTGTGCGAAACCACCGGTGAGAAGATTCATACCGTTGAACTGTGCCTGACTGGCAATGCGGTCCACTTCAGATACAAGCTGTGAGACTTCTACCTGAATCTGCATACGATCTTCATCAGAATATATACCGTTCGAGGACTGTACTGCCAGTTCACGGACACGCTGGAGAATATCCGTCGTTTCCTGCAGATACCCTTCGGTTGTCTGGATAAAAGAAACACCGTTTTCAATATTTCTGTTAGCCTGATTCAGTCCGCGGATCTGACTGCGCATCTTTTCAGATACAGCCAGTCCTGATGCATCATCGCCTGCGCGATTAATGCGTTCACCAGAACTGAGTTTTTCTATGTTGCTCTGAATAGCGTTATTGGAAAGACCCAATACGCGGTCGGCATACATAGCACTCATGTTGTGATTAATAATCATAATTGTGCCCTCCATGTTTTCAAACGTCGGAGCTTCATGCTCTTCCGCCTGCTGTCCGTGCGGGCTGCTTTCGGGAATGCGCCCTCCTCAAGCAGTTTTAGACCCTTACAGCAGGAACCGTTAACCGTCACCAGTTAACCGTCCATGCTGCCACAGAGTATCCATGAAAGACATTTTCAAAGATCAAGGCATGTCTAAAAACATGCCGCTGAATGTCATAACTGTTTTGCGGATGTCGGGGAAAAATGATAAACGTAGAAAAGAAACACCGCACCTGTTATGAAAACAGAGAAAAACTCTGTTTTCATAACAAGTATAATACACTATCTCAGCAATGACAAGACATTTTGTGACTGCGTATTGGCTTGTGCCAACATGGCAGTACCAGCCTGCTGCAGGACAGAGTCTTTTGTGAACTGTACCATAGCCGAGGCCATGTCCGTATCACGGATACGTGATTCAGACGCCTGCAGGTTTTCGGATGAAATATTCAGTCCTTTAACGGTATATTCCATACGATTCTGGTATGCACCAAGATCCGCCCGCTGCTTGTTGATCTTCGTAAGAGCTTCGTCAAGAGTTCCGATAGCGCGGTTGGCATCATTCGGCTGTGCAAGCGACAGTTTTGCTTCTGTACCGACGGTACGCATACCGAGGGCGGTAGAAGTCATCGTTCCGATGAAAACCTGTGTCCGCTGATCCATGTTGGCGCCGATATGGAACCACATTGATCCGGTAACAGAATTTTCGCCGGTTGACTGCGCAAAACGGCCGGTCAGCATATTCATACCGTTGAATTGGGCAGAACTGGCAATGCGGTCAACTTCAGAGATCAGTGAAGAAACCTCTACCTGGATCTGCATACGGTCTTCGTCGGAATAAATTCCGTTTGAAGCCTGGACTGCAAGTTCCCGTACACGCTGTACGATATCCGTCGTTTCCTGCAGATACCCTTCGGTTGTCTGTATAAAGCTGATACCGTTCTGAGCGTTCCGTGAAGCCTGATTCAGTCCGCGGATCTGACTGCGCATCTTTTCAGATACGGCAAGTCCTGAGGCATCGTCTCCGGCGCGGTTAATCCGTTCACCGGAAGACAGTTTCTCCATGTCCTTGTTGATGCTGTTTCCTGTTATGCCTAACTGACGATTTGCATACATCGCTGACATGTTGTGATTGATGACCATAATTTCCTCCTTGGAAATGTAAGAGGCAACGTCCCTGCTGTCTCTGATAAGAAGTGTGCTTCTGCATAACAAGGCTACATCTGCACACTTCCGTTGAATCGTCCGGGCTTCGACTTCTCCGAAGTTTTACCGCCCATAACTCTTCAGCTTAATCTTCGGAGAATTTCAGTGAAAACTTTAACGGAATTTGAGAAAAAAAATCTGAAAATCAGTTTCTGAAAAGTGCGATACCGGCATAGACAATCCGTGCGGCTTTCCCGCGGTGTGAAACAGCATTCTTTTCGTCGTCCGTAAGCTGTGCCGCCGTTTTTCCGTAGTCCGGAAGAAAAAACAGCGGATCATAACCGAATCCGCCTGTCCCTGCGGCCTGTTCTATGGAAGAAACAAGCGTTCCTTCCATAGTTTCGCGGGCAATAAGAAAACGTTCTTTTGAAAACAGAAACACCATAGAGCAGACATATCTGCACGACCGGGGACCGTTTATAAAATTTCCGGCGCCGGTAACTCCGTTCCTGAGCGCTTCGTTCGTCTGTTCGATAATGAATCTGTTCTGGTCTTCCTGCGGAATTTTTTTACCGTCGGGCCGCCCCTGCGGAAAAGCAGGTCCCGCGTAGCGGGAAGAGTAGATTCCGGGAATCCCGCCGAGTGCGTCTATACAGAGCCCCGAATCGTCGGCGAGAACCGGCGCATGAACGATATCCCAGAGCGCACGTGCCTTTATAAGACTGTTCTCGTAAAACGTTGTTCCCGTTTCTTCGGGATCGAACGGTATGCCTTCATCAGAAGGTATGACGATGTGATCGGCGGGAAGAATATGTTCCATTTCCCGTTTTTTATTGCTGTTTCCTGTTGCAAGATAAATCTTCATAATGGGAATATTCTAGCCGGTATTTATCGAAAAGTCTATGTGGACTGTTTTTCCATCGATTTTTTTGCATAGGAGATATAATAACAGACCTGCCGCTCGCAGATACCGAGCAGTGCCGCTACGTCTTTATTGGAGGGGGCTATCCGCAGAAAATTGTGCTGCAGCCGGCAGGTTTTGTTTTTCCAGCAGTTCTGCTGTTTTTTGTCCCGCCGGTGCAGAATATCGTACATTCTGGTTCCCGGTTCAAGATATGACAGCTGCATGGTATATCTTTTATGATAAAAATAGGCTCTGTTTCTCTGCTCCTGATACCGGTGTGACCGTTCTGCTTTCCCGTCCAGAGAAGCCCTCAGACTGCGGATTTTTTCGACAAGATCCTGCCGGTCGCAGCCGCTTGTCTCGGCTACTCGTGTTATATCATCGTCATCCAGATAATAACAGGATTTCAGTGCCAGTACCAGAATGACTTTCTTTTTGATTTCCGTTTTCAGAATAGATTTTGTATTGCAGAGTTTAAATCGGGTGACGGCCGTATAGTGTGCGGTTCTGAGTTCCTCCGGATCGGGATGTTTCGGCGGCCGCAGCGAATACTCCTGCCGGGAATAGTTTTCCGCCGCATCTTCATACAGCTGTCCTATGGTCGTGCGGAGGCAGTTTTCCGAAAACGAGGCGTTCCGCCGCTGCCGTTTAAATACCTGCAGCTGTACACGGATACAGCTTCTCAGGTACGGAAGCAGCGGGCCCTGTCCCGGATTATATTTGTCCGCCAGTTTTTTGAGTACCGGCAGAAACGAAAGCACAAAATCACCCAGATCGTCGCCCGTCATCCGGCCGAGATAGTACCCTGCGGGATGCAGATACATATCAGTAATGATTTTTTCGCATGCACCATCTTTGTTGAACCGGTGGCCGGCAACAAGCTCCGGCAGCTCGTTGATCTCTGTCGCTGTCATAAACATTTCTCCTTATCCTGCCCAGAAGGATAGGGAATCATAAAAAAGCAAAAATCGTGCCAGCTTTACGGATTACTAGTTCAGAATGCGCGCAAACTGTTTTCCGATTTCAGGAATAAGGGTTTCCAGTTTACCTTCCACGCTCATGCCGGCGGCATTTTTATGACCGCCGCCGCCGTATTTCGCCGCGACGGCGCTGACATCGACGGAATCCTTTGACCGGAATCCGCCGGTACAGGACGTTTCCGTTTCCTGCCGCAGAAAAACGACAGCTTCGACACGGTCTACCGCCAGCAGAATCTGGTACAGCATATCGGAATCCCGGCCTTCCTTTCCGTATTTCCGGGTATCTTCCATGGTTTCATAGGTCATGATAAGTTTCCCGCCATAGTACTGTTTCGCGTGGTCGAGCATGACGCCCAGCAGTTTACGGGTGGCATACGGTTTTCCGCTGGTCATGCTGTCGTAGGTCGCACGGGGATCGGCTCCTGCCGCAACAAGCCGGGCCGCGGAATTGAAGACTTCGGCAGAATCGCCGTCAAGAAACCGGAAAAAACCGGTATCGGTAGAAAGTCCGAAGAAGAGCGTTTTTGCTACGGCGGCAGGCAGTGTTCCGGCAATGCCTTCGTACAGCATCTGGACAATGCTGGCTGTGGCCGGTACGGTCGGCTCGATAATTGTTTTGGCCCCCTCCGGTGCGGCGGCCGTCCTGTGATGGTCCAGAATAAACGTGTCGAGTCCCTTGAAATCACCGTCGATGTCGCCGAGGCGGAACAGTTCGGAACAGTCCGCGATAATGAGACCTGCGCTGTCCCGTTCCTGCTGCGTCATGAAGTGCATTGTGTCCGAGAAAAAGGCGGCTTTATCTTTTATTTCAGGCCGCTTGAACGGGCCTGCGGAAAGCAGCTGGTACGGTTTGCCTTCGTGTTCCATAAGCGATGCGAGCGCCAGACAGCTTGAAATACAGTCGCCGTCAGGTTCCTTGTGCCCGGTTATAAAAAAGAAGGTATGTTCACGGATAAAATCCCTGAAATCCGAAATCTGGTCGGGTGTGAGAATATGCATATACTACTCCGGTATAAAAAAAGCTGTTCCGTTTCACCAGGAACAGCCGGATATACTACCGCACAGTGCGGTCGTTAATCAAGAACCAGGGTGTCCTTGGAGAGGTCCGCATCGTTTAATTTGTAGGAATCGTCGACGACTCCCCATACGCTATCGAGTTTTGACAATGGCAGCGTCAGCAGAACTTTATAGAATGCACCGTCTTTTTTGACATAGGTCATGTATGGCTTCAGATTTTTCTGCATCGCGCGGATTTCGAGTTTCCGCGGATCGTCTACCGTTCCCTTCTGCCACTTTTTGGGAATGACACAGTTTGTCATTCTGGTTCCGGACGGATTGTACACGACAACATACGCTTCTCTGGCTTCCATTACCTTGTAAACCGGAAAGTTCTCATACGTAATGCTTGAATCTTCCACCCCTTTGTCATTCGCATAAGCGCCTGTTCCGTTTTCCCGGGCAAGCGCCGGAATACAGGAGATCAGCAGAAATACGAATACGACGGATACAGTTTTTTTAGCGTCCATTGTAAAACTCCTTGTGACCCATCGTGACGCCCGTAGTCTATATAAGGCACAACATGATGGCTTTTATAGTATGTTTACGGTTTTCGGCCTCGTCCCAGACGCGGCTTGCTTTGCTTTCGAACACCTTTTCAGTTACTTCCTGCTCCTTGACAGCCGGCAGACAGTGCATGAAAATAGTGGTGTCTTTCCCGGTGGCTTTCATGAGTTCGTCGTTCACCTGGAACGGCCGCAGCAGTTCCGCGCGTTTTTCTTTGAGCGATTCTTCTCCCATCGAAACCCATACATCAGTATAAAGGCAATCTGCTCCTTTTACAACTGAAATTTTATCGCTGACGGTTATTTTTGCGCCTGAGTCCTGTGCAAACGGCCGGCAGATTTCCATAATCTCCGTATCCGGGAACAATTCTGCGGGACTATATATAGAAAAGTTTACGCCGAGTTTCGCGCAGATCAGCATGAGGCTGCGTGCCATGTTGTTGCGGCCGTCTCCGCAGAAGACAAGGTTGAGGCCCCTGACGTCTTCAAACGATTCTTTCAGCGTCATCATGTCGGCCAGCACCTGGGTAGGGTGAAAGCTGTCGGTCAGACCGTTTATAACCGGAACTCCGGAATAGCGTGCAAGCAGTTCCACATGTTCCTGCCGGAACCCCCTGAATTCAATAGCGCTGAACATACGTCCGAGTACGCGTGCCGTGTCTTCAACGCTTTCCTTGCCGCCGAGCTGAATGTCCTGCGTTGAAAGAAAGACGGGATGTCCGCCTTCTTCGCCGAACGCCGTTTCGAACGCGCTTCGGGTACGCGTCGAGCGTTTTTCGAAAATGAGCGCTATTGATTTGCCGGTGAACCGCTGGTGTACTTCGCCCCGGCGGGATTCTGCCTTGACCTGAAAAGAAACATCGAGCATGGTGCGGATCTGGGACGGCGTCCAGTCCTGCCAGCTTAAAAGAGAACGCCCCCTGAACGGGGCTTTAAAAGTTTCCATAACGTGTATCCTGAATATTTATGTAGTATTTTATTATATTTATTCTATCTTTTTTCCCGTATACTGTAAATACCCTGTTGACAGGACTGTACTGCGGAACCTTCCCGTGGTAAATTTGCCGTCTTTTAATCGAAAATTAACGGCTATTTTAATTTTGCGGCAGAAGTTTTCAACAAAATAACTTGACAGAGTAAAATAAGGCAAGTATACTTTATTCATAATAAAAAAAGCAGCACATAAAACCGTCGGTTTTTGCTGTTTTAAGGTGAATGGTTAATAAAAGGAGGAATTTCTTAGATGAAGAAAGTTCTTGCAATTGTATCCGCTTTTGCACTCGTTGGTATTGCTGCATTCGCGGAAGATGCTGTTGTAAAATTCAGCGGTGCTGTTGAAACTGGTATTCAGATTCAGAAATCAAATTATGATGGTGATGACGGTAATGTACAGCTCTGGGATGATGATTCCGGTTCTGCAGGCCGTTTTGACCTGAACGGGTCATACGTAAACGGAAATGCTGGGGTTGAATTCAAACTCCGTTACGACGGTTACTTTGATGATGCAACCACTGATATCCTGGCGCATTCAAACCTTCAGGGCTGGCTGACACTGTTCGACGGAAAAGTAAAACTCGTCGGCGGTAATCTTGATACTGATGCATGGAAGACTGATGCTGATGATAACTTCACAAGTGAAAACGGTGCCGGTATGCAGATTCAGATCATGCCGATTGAAGGCCTCAACTTCGGTGTTAAATTCAACACATCAACTCCTGTAACTATCGGGGGAGATGATTACTATGTTACACCGAAACAGTTCTTCAACAGCACAGGATTCGGCGTTAAATATGCGACGGATGCATTCATGATCTGCGGCGGTTACACGCTTGCGAGCGATTTCACTACTGATAAAAACACAGCACTTGTAGATTCTGATGGGAATGTGACCAACGGTGATGACGATGCTGCCTGGGCCTATTTCGGTTTGGACTACACCGGTGTTGAAAACCTGAAGATCCTTACGGAAGGCCGGTTTAATCATCTTGGTGATACCGATAAGAAAGCTGCAGATGCTTATCTGAATGAATTCAACGAAATCATTGAATATCAGGTAAACGATGCACTGGATGCTGGTATTGTCTGCTATCAGTGGATGAACGGTTCAAAAGATGATGATGTTGATGGTGTTGAATCAACTGCTTTCTCTTTCAAGCCGTATGTTGACTACAAAGTCAATGATATGCTGACTGCAAGTGCAGAAATCGGTTATGCGATGAACGAAGATGTAGAAGGTAATCTGTTCGGAAAAGATACAACTTATCTGTGGGTAAAACCGTCGGTAGTATACAACGTATCACCGAAAACAGAACTCCATGTATGGTACCAGCTCGGAGTTAACGACCTGTCCGATGATACTGCCGTAGGAAAAGGTATTATCAATACCGGTTTCGTCGGAATCCGTGCATTCTTCTAATCTGAATTAATCGGATAAAAAACAGGCCCTTGCGGGTCTGTTTTTTTTTGGCCAGATTTTATTACTGCAATCCTGCTGCCAACGGATTGCATCCGAACACTTCGGAACTTTTTATCCGCGTGATGATTTTCTGCAGAGCTGGGCTTTGTTAAAAACCGAGTAAGATTCTTACTCCTTTTTTTACGGATAATCACACTTATATCCGGCTGATCGCCGCAAGAAATACTCTGGTTTTAAAAATAAAAAGGTTTAGCGACAAATACAAATAAGGGATTGCGCTCCGCATGCTGCCGTCCTGTCAGCCTGCTTCGCGCCGCCGGAGCTTCACTGCCGCCGGCTTCCTGCCGGCTTTACCTCGCAAAGCTCGGCGTTTGCTCCGGTTCAATCCCGCTGGTTTAAAATAAAAAAGACCTGATTTCTGTCGGGTCATGATTAGCGACAATAGGGATTGCGCTCCGCATGCTGCCGTCCTGTCAGCCTGCTTCGCGCCGCCGGAGCTTCACTGGCCGCCGGTTTCCTGCCGGCTTTACCTCGCAGGGCCCGGCGTTCGCTCCGGTTCAATCCCGCTGGTTTAAAATAAAAAAGACCTGATTCCTGTCAGGTCATGATTAGCGACAATAGGGATTGCGCTCCGCATGCTGCCGTCCTGTCAGCCTGCTTCGCGCCGCCGGAGCTTCACTGCCGCCGGCTTCCTGCCGGCTTTACCTCGCAAAGCTCTGCGTTTGCTCCGGTTCAATCCCGCTGGTTTAAAATAAAAAAGACCTGATTTCTATCAGGTCATGATTAGCGACAATAGGGATTGAACCTATGACACTGCGGATATGAGCCGCATGCTCTACCAACTGAGCTATGTCGCCGTGATGGATGTTACTATAGCAAAAACTGAATCTTTTGTCAATATACCATGCTGTTTTTTGCGGGTATTTTCACCGTTTTAACGATACCGCTTTCCGGAATTTCCGGACTGATTTTTTTTCCGGGACCAGTCTGGTTTTCAGGCATTCTCCGACTGGTTTCGTCCGGAAACTAATCTGGTTTTGAAAAATTCTTCGGCTGGTTTCGTTTAAAAAACAATCTGGTTTTAAAAAATTCTTCGACTGGTCCCGTTTAAAAACTAATCTGGTTTCGGGAAATTCTTCGGCTGGTTTCGGAAAAAAAGTAATCTGGTTTCCGGGAGAAAGTAATCCGGCTTTTCAGGCCTGCGTGCTAGCACGTGGCTGCGCGTTAGCGCAGCGCCTGCGTGCTAGCGCAGCGCTGCACCGGGAATCAGTCGGTGCGCACAGGTAACGAGTTCTTTTATTCTATCGTCAAAGTAGGGTACCCTGTCGTTGAACGACGGGTCAAGGCAGTTTTCGTTTCTGAACTGTGCAAGCTGCCATGAAGCGTCTTCGGGCAGCAGTGCGGCTATTGCTGCGAGATCGGACTCAGCTACCAGTCCCGGTACCAGTACGGTACGAAATTCACGGTTTGCGGCAGGATATGTTGAAATAAGTTTTGCGGAGCGGATCAGTTTTTCGGCTGTTGTTTCTTCAGGAGCAGAAAAATCATCCGTACACACCTTGTATACATGATGTGCGCCACCGTTCACGGAATAGAGTAGTTTCGACGGTTCATCCGGCATTCCTGACTGCAGTTTGTGCGATACCGGAGCTACCAGTCCGTCATACCGTTCCGGAGCTGTTTTAATATCCATTGCAATAAAGTCGGGCCGCAGGGTGTCGTCTGCAAGCAGTTTCTGGAGCTCGTCCGGCAGCGTTCCGTTAGTGTCAAGTTTTATCTTGTACCCCATGGCACGCGCCTGACTGATAAGATACGGTGTGAGCGGGTTCAGCAAAGGTTCTCCGCCGCTGAGGACAAGGCCGGAAAGTACGTTTTTTCTGGCTGCAAGATGCTCAAGCAGCGCGGCTGCAGATACCTGCGGATCGCTTTTTGCAGCTTCTCCGCCGAGAACAAGCCCTCTGTTGTAACAGTACGGGCAGCGGAGATTGCATCCTTTCAGAAAAAAAGCCGTTGCGACCCGTCCGGGATAATCGACAAGTGTCGTCTTTACCATGACGCCGGCCGGTTCGGTAAGCTGCTCGTCTCGTATCATGCGTAGAACCTGCTGCAGAACTCAGACAGCAGCTGCTACTGCTGCCGGTTCAAGAATACCGGCAAGTTCTTCAACGTTATGACCGCGTGCCGTTTCATTACCGGCAGCGTCATAGAATATAACGGTCGGAGCGGCAAATACGCCCTGTTTTGCGGCCTGTGCGAGTCCGTCTTTCGAGTCGACGTCTATAACAGTTCCCCGGAGTCCGGTTTCCGCCATATAGGCTTTTACCGGCGGACAGTTCGGACATGTTCTGCGTGCATAGAGTTCATAGCGGACCGTGCCGTCCGATGATGATACGGCGGCCGCGGTGATCGAAACCGGTTTTTCTATTTTTTCTACAGTACTGCAGGAGCATCCCTGATCGGCTTCAGAGACGGCGTATTCGCCGGAATCTTCAATAGTAAACATTTTCCGATGATTGAATTCATCCCGCTTTCCTTTATTCCAGTTACGGACGGCGCGATAATACCCGACGATACGTGCGTAAACTTCCGTATCCGTACCGTGAACATGTGCCAGTGCTTCTTTTGCCGTGGCAATTTCCGCATCGATTTCTGAAAGTGTCTTCGCCTTTTTTTCCATTATATATTCCCCCCACAGAATAATTTATACACTAAATGTAGTGCTGTTTTACACTTTTGTCAATACTTTACGCTATATATATTGTGTATGCCGTACCGGCCGGGCCCCGGCCCGACTGCGGTTCTTTACACGCGCTCTGCCGCCAGTACTGCTTTCCGTTCTTCTTCAAGCTGTGCTATTTTCCGTTTCAGTTCCGCTTCTTTTTCCGCTTTGCATTTCGGACATTCAAAGACCTGTCCGTTCAGATACCCGTGTTTCGGACAGATGGAATATGTCGGTGAAATGGTAATATACGGAATCCGGTAATTGTTCATGATCGTACGGACCAGGTTGCTGCAGCTTCTCCAGTCTTTTATCTGTTCACCGAGGAATGTATGAAAGACGGTTCCGCCGGTGTATCTTGTCTGCAGCGATTCCTGATGGTCGAGTGCTTCGAATATGTCGGACGAATAGTCCACCGGCAGCTGCGTTGAATTCGTATAATACGGATCATCGACGCCGCTCGTAATAATATCCGGATACTGCTGTTTGTCGTGGCGTGCAAGGCGGTACGATGTGCTTTCCGCCGGTGTCGCCTCAAGATTGAACAGTTCGCCCGTTTTTTCCTGATAGTCGGCAAGGCGTGTCCGCATATGGTCAAGTACCTTTTCCGCAAACTTCTTGCCATCCGGATCCGCAATCGTACAGCCGAGGAAGTTCCGGCAGCATTCGTTCATACCGCACAGTCCTATGGTATTGAAGTGATTATTCAGTGTTTTCAGATAGCGCTTGGTATACGGGAACAATCCGCCGTCAAGCAGCTTCTGTATGACTTTCCGTTTCGTACAGAGACTTTCTTTTGCAAGATCCATCAGATAATCGAGCCGTGCGTAAAACTGTTCTTCAGTAGCAGCCAGATAGCCTATCTGCGGAAGATTTATGGTGACGACACCGAGCGATCCGGTAAATTCGTCCGACCCGAACAGACCGCCGCCCCGTTTCCGCAGTTCCCGTTTGTCGAGCCGCAGCCGGCAGCACATGGATCTGACGTCGCTCGGATTCAGATCCGAATTGACGAAGTTCTGGAAGTACGGTGTTCCGTACTGTGCCGTCATTTCGAAGAGCAGTTTGGCATTTTCACTTTCCCAGTCGAAATCTTTTGTTATGTTATAGGTCGGGATAGGGTAGCCGAATCCGCGTCCGGCAGCATCCCCTTCGAGCATCAGCTTAATGAACTGACGGTTTATAACATCCATTTCTTTCTGGCAGTCGCCGTAGGTAAAATCCTGTTCTTTGCCGCCGACGATTGCTTTCTTGTTTTTCAGATCGTCCGGGCATATCCAGTCCAGCGTAATATTGGTGAACGGTGCCTGCGATCCCCATCTGCTCGGGGTATTCACCCCGTAAATATAGCTTTGAATGCATTGTCTGACTTCTTTTTCGGAAAGGTTGTCTTTTTTGATGAACGGAGCAAGATAGGTATCGAAAGAACTGAACGCCTGTGCGCCGGCCCATTCGTTCTGCATGATACCGAGAAAATTGACGATCTGGTTTACCAGCGTCGAAAGGTGTGTTGCCGGTTTCGAGGTGATTTTATCGGGCACGCCCCCGAGTCCTTCCTGTATAAGCTGGCGGAGCGACCAGCCGGCGCAGTATCCCGAGAACATTGAAAGATCATGGATGTGGAACGAACAGTGCTTGTGTGCTTCTGCTATTTCGTTCGAATAGATATTGTTCAGCCAGTAATTTGCCGTAATGGTACCCGAATTATGAAGAATCAGTCCGCCGAGTGAGAAATTTACATTTGCATTTTCATTTACGCGCCAGTCGCTCTGTCCGAGATAGCCGTCCATGGTTGTGTTGATGTCGACCATAAGGCTTTTTGCGTCACGCACCGCTTCGTGCTTTGCACGGTACAGAATGTAGGCCTTCGCGATTTCGACTTCGCTGTTTTCGATCAGAACCGTTTCAACAATATCCTGAATTTCTTCGATTGCGGGTATTGAATGGGCTCTGCGGCCGGCAAGCAGCAGCCGCAGATGTTCTTCGACGGCATCTGTCAGCGATTGTGCCTTGTCGGGATCCGGCCGTTTTTCGACCGCTTCGATTGCCCTGCCGATTGCACTTTCGATTTTTGTCCGGTCATAGGAAGCTATGGACCCCGAACGTTTGACGACTGATTTTATAAAATTTGCGGTTTCCCGGTCTTTGCTGGTTCCCAGAAAACTTCTCCATTCCGGGAATACGGACTGATCATTCACTTTTTTCCCCTCCAAATTTATTGACTTCAGTTATGAATTCCTGAAGATTCTCAAAATGTTTATAGACGGATGCGAATCTGATATATGCGACCTTGTCTACTTCATGCAGACGGGCAAGCACAAGTTCGCCCAGATCGGACGTCGTTATTTCACGGCTCGTTTTTCCCTTCAGAATGGCCTTGTCTTCGATATCGTTGACGATATTGTCTATCATGGTCATCGATACAGGCCGTTTTTCAAGTGCCCGTTCTATTCCTTTCCGGAGTTTTGCCGGATCGAAAGGTTCCCGTCTGTCGTCGCGTTTGACAACCATAAAGGGTTTTTCCTCTATCCGTTCGTAGCTTGTAAAACGATACCCGCAGCTGTTGCATTCGCGGCGTCTGCGGATGCTTTCTCCGTTCGCCATAGTACGAGATTCTATTACCTTATCATCAAGACTGCCGCAGTAGGGACAACGCATGGAGATACACCTTTTTTTATCAGTGCAGCAGTTCACCGGTTTATCCGATGTATCGGTGAAACCAGTGTATAGGTTTATCCGATGTATCGGTTTATCCGATGTATATAGTGTAACGGCTGCCTGTCTACCACTATATACCACTAAATATGATATTACAAGGGAAAAAGCGGGAATTCGGGAGAAATATCCCAAGATATGCGGTTACGGTACCGACCTGTTCCTCAGTGCACGTTCCGTCTGCCATGCCTTATGCATGGACACTTCAAACAGAACGGGAAAAAGCGTGATAATTTTTTTCGGTCCGTTTTTGCCGCCGCGTGCTTTCCACGCTTTCTGGACAGCGGCCCAGACGGCGGCTGTCTGCGGTATGAAAAGAAAAAAGAGCGAGAGCGTTTCGGAAACGCTGTTCCGTTCGGAGACCGGCAGATGCCGGCGGATTACTGTTTCAATGTCCGAAAGCCCGGTCCGCAGCGCAGACGGGGTGGTGGACCGGAAAAAGAGAGATGAAAGCTGTAACGTGGGAACCAGACGGATAATGAGCCTGATGTCCTGCGGTGCCGGAATAAAAAAATCTGCCGGCAGCGTACCTGTTTCTGCTGTAAAGAAGAGGCAGCTGTTTGTTCCCAGCGTCATCAGATACAGCAGCAGCGCATAATATGCGGCAGGCTTTATGTCGGTTATCTGTTCCCTGAACGTGAATCCGCACAGGGCGGCCGTTACCGCCGCTGCCGGAATAACGGCGAGACAGACGGCCTCGGGCAGAACGAACAGCGCGTAACTGCCGGCGAGCAGCAGCAGTATTTTCAGCTGTGGCGCGGCGCGGTGCAGAATGGAATTCCCGTGCCGGTACTGGAAAAACAGGGAATCGTTCCGGACATTCAGCGCCATACGAGATCCTCCACCGAAGTATAGGCCGAAAGCGGGTCGTGAATATCCCATCCGGCAAGATTCTGCCGGATACCTTCCTGCGGAGTTCCGTCAAAAACCTTTTCTCCGTGAAAAAGAACGATAAAGCGGTTGCAGAGCGCAAGCGATTTTTCGAGTTCGTGGGTCAGAACGAGAATCGTCCGCCGCTGGACCCTGAGCATCTGGATAAGTTCGTTGACCTGTCTTACCCCGCTGTAATCAAGGTTCGCATACGGTTCGTCAAAGATGACGAGCGGCGTGTTCAGTGCAAGGACGCCTGCGACGGCTAGCCGTCGTTTTTCTCCGCCGGAAAGAAAACGCGACGCATGTGCCGCCTTACTGCCGAGTCCGCTTTTTTCAAGTGCCGCCAGTGCGAGTGCGCGCGCCTCCGGCCTGCTTTTTTTCATATTCAGCGGACCGGTCATAACGTCTTCAAGCGGTGTTTCTCCGAGAATCTGTGTGTCTGCATCCTGAAATACAAGCCCCGCTGCCGCAGGATGCCCGTCGGGCCGGGTCAGCCGGACGGTACCGGACGAGGGTGCGGTAAGCCCCGCGATAATATCCATAAGAACGCTTTTACCGGATCCGTTGGCACCGCCGATGAGAACGCAGTCTCCGGCGTCGATAGAAAAAGACACGTCGTGCAGTGCGGTACAGACGGAACCGGCCGCTTTTGAAACGGCAAACCGTTTTGTTATATGTGAAATTTCAAGCCGGGCTCCGGATGCTGCAGAATTCATGCGTTACGCGGCGTCGGGATCGACGGGGTACAGATACCGTGCAGCCACCGGTCTGAGTTTGACTGCGAGCGGAACCGTCAGCACCAGCTTTATCAGGTCGCCCGGAACAAAGGGAATGACACAGGCTGCAAGTACGGAACCGAACGGTTTACCGGTCAGCTGCATAAAATAGAGAACTCCCGGTACGTAAATGAGTACAAAGCCGGCGGATGCCGCGACTGCCAGCCGGAGCGTGTTCTGTACCGGAAATCCTGTTTCCCGTACAGAAGGTTTTCCCGCTATGCAGCCTGCTCCGATTGCCGCTGCGATATAACCGAAAATAAAGCCGCCGGTCGGTCCGGTCAGTACGGCAAGGCCTCCTCTGCCGCCTGAAAAGACCGGAATACCGAGCGCGCCGGCGATGACGAAAAGAACCACCGCCGCCGTTCCCTGCGCGCCGCCGAGAATACAGGCGGCAAGAACTGCCAGCATGTTCTGAAGTACAATCGGAATGCCGCCCGGACCGACCGGAATGGCGATAAAACAGCCGATACTGATAAATGCCGCGAACAGCGCGGTAAAAACTGGTTTTAAGAATGTGTGTTTCATACTGTGATATGTTTACAATTTAATATTTATAGTGTCAACAGGTTGACAATTAAACGGATCTGTTTTTTTTATGTTCTTTGTACCGCATGGAGACCAGATAGATACCGGCCGCAGCAGCAAAAAATTCCGGCAGCCAGTTACCGAATTGTGCGTAGATTGTTGTCTGCCGCCGGTAAACCGGTACCGGAACGGCAGCCGCTGCAGCGGTAAACAGCCGCATACCGGCTGTCTTTTTTCCTGCCGGCGTCAGAACAACGGAGTAGCCGGCGTTGGTAGATCTGACGAGCGTCGTCCGGTATTCAATCGCCCGGAACGCAGCGACTGCATAGTGCTGGTATTCCGCGGATTTTGTCAGTGACCAGGAATCGTCGGTAATGTTTATAAAAAGTTCACTTCCGGCTCTGAAAAGCTGTCCGCAGATATCGGGAAAAGCGTCCTCAAAACAGATGGGAACCCCCGCAAGTACGGTTGTCTCACCGGGGGCTTCCGGGGGATCTGCCGGTACTATTCTGTCCGGCGAAATTCCTGCAGCAGGGTTTTTCTGAGCCGGCAGCCGGAAAAGGGTATAAAAACGGCCCGGTGTCCATCCGCTTGAAAACCCGACGACCGCGTTCATGACGACTTTAACCCAGGCCAGGTCGGCGCCGGGAATAACTTCGGCAAACGGCACCAGATGCATTTTTCCATACTGGCCGCAGTATTCGCCGTTTTTACTGAACAGCAGGGCGGCATTACTGTACTGCTGTTTTTTTCTGTTTATCGTATAGGAACCGCCTATGATGAACGGCACCTGCATGCGCTGTATGAACGCTGAAAGAGATTCCGGCTGCGGACTGTTTTTGTAGTGCTGCCCGGCACCGGGAAACGCGTAGCAAAGTACGCCTTCGCTCCATACGACAATATCCGGTTCCCGTCCTTCAGAGCGGAGCTCCTGTATTTTGTCTTCGGAAAGTTTCATGGAAAGTCTGATATTTTCGCTGTCGCTTTCAGAATTCCACGGATCACTGTTCTGCTGGACCATAACCGTATTCAGGAATTTCAGGGGAGTACGCGGCCGTACGTATTCGACCACTCCGTACAGCAGACTGAGCAGCAGCAGGGCCGCACATGCCGCTGCGGTATTCGTATATGCCGTTCTGACGGCGGCTGCGTTCTGCAGATGGCAGCGTACCGGAATAAGCAGCAGACCTTCTCCGCAGACTGCCGCGAAAAAAGCAGCGAGAAACGTGATGCCGTACGTTCCGGTGATATCGGCAATCTGCATCAGAACCGGACAGCTGATAACGGACATTGAAATTGTTCCCCACGGATACCCTAAAAAGCCGATGGACTTGAACCATTCCCACACCGTAAACAGTGCGGCAAACCAGAGTATCCGGAACGGCAGCGCCCTGTTCATGCCGCCGCCGTATTCTGCAAGCCGCTGTTCCCTGCCTCTTTGTGCGAACGGCACATACAGAAAATGACCGAACACTGCTGCAATGACGGCCGTAGCGAGTGCGGAAGCACCGAGCGTAAAAATAGCGAAGTCCCTGAAGTTCGCCAGCCAGAAACTCGACAGTATATGGACGACGAGTGCCTGCAGGCCGGTAAGATAGAATGCCTGACGATACGATTTTGCCTGTGAAACGGCAATATAGAGCGGTATAAGGGCTGTAAACCCTGCCAGCGGTGAACCAAATAGTGAAAATTCATTCGGGATGGCGTAACCGGCGATAAATCCCGAAAAAATTGAACAAAAAACTTGTAAAAATTGGCTCATTATATTATTATTTTATCTAATTAGTTGTAAAAGGGCAATATGAGAAAACTATAACACAACGTAAATATAAACGTAACTATATTAGGATAAAATTGGTAGTACTATGAAACAGGTGAATGACGCTCATGAGACTGAATATGAAAAGCTGCCGGAAGTAACAGTCTCATCGCCGGGACGTTTTCACCTTATCGGCGAACATTCCTGGTTTTTTAAAGATAAAACTCTTTCAATGGCTTTGAATCTGCCCGTTTATATTGCAGTCTCGAAGCGTACCGATTCTTCTCTCCGTTTTTATTTTGCACAGCTTAACGAACGGAAACGCGCCAATCTGTCGTCTCTCAAGTACCGGCGGGAAGACCGCTGGGCAAACGCAATCAAATCGATTATATACGGATTTACGTCGGGCGGTTTTGAAGTCTGCGGAATGAATTTTACCATCTACAGCGATATTCTTCCCTCCGCGGGATTCGGAATAACGACGGCCATAAAAACGGGAACCGCCGTTGCCGTAAAAACGCTGCTGAATCTTCCCTGCACGGAAGTACAGCTGCTGCAGGTTATAGAACGGGCCAACCGGCTCTTTCTGCATACGGGTAATTATCTGGCCGACAATTATGCTTCGCTGTATTCAAAAAGGGATACCGTCCTGCTTACCGATCATGCTGCGGCGACGTATGAGTATATACCGTTTAATTTTGCCGACAAGACGATACTGCTTGTCGATGCCCGCGTTCCCCGTATTTCGACCTGGAATGAGGAAATGATACGCGAAGGCGAATACGCGCTGCTGCTCGGCGAGCTTAAGGAATTTAAAGATACGGTTGCCGGCGGCTGGCAGTATTCTGAAAATGTAACCGATGTGAACGAAGTTCTTGCAACGGTCAGCGAAGATGTCAGACGGCGGCTCCTGTGTATCATGCAGGAACACCGTAATGTACTTGAGGCACGGGACGGTCTGCTCAGCGGCCAGTTCGGCCAGTTCGCACGGGCTGTCAACCACAGCCATGAAAGCATGCGTGATCTGTATGACATTTCCTGTCCTGAGATAGACTGGATTCTGAAGCGTCTGTCTGAGCTCGATATCGATCCTGACGATGTACGGAATCCGCTTTCCTGCGGAAGAATAACGGGGAAGGGATTCGGCCGGTGCGTGTATGTCTTTTTACCGCGGGAAGACGAACCTGCGTTCAGAAAAAAACTGGTGGAATATGAAAGAATCTTCGGGTTTCATCCGGCCTGTTATGTGGTCCGTCCGTCTTCCGGCGTCCGGATTGTGGAATAAGTATGAATCTTCTGTTGACGAATGACGACGGCATCGACGGTGACGGGCTGCACGTTCTTGCGGACCGGCTTTCCCGCACCAATCAGGTCTGGATTATTGCACCGTCCCAAAACCGTTCAGCTGTTTCGAACGGCATTACCATGGGTGCACCGCTGAAACTGAAAAAAATAACGGACAGAACCTATACCTGCTCGGGGCTTCCTGTTGATTGCGTCGTTACGGCGCTTAAAAGTGATATACTCCCTTTCAGGCCGGATGCGGTAATTTCGGGAATCAACCGCGGCGCCAATATCGGAACCGATATTCTCTATTCGGGAACGGCAGCGGCTGCGCGTCAGGCAGTTCTGTATACGGTTCCGGGAATTGCATTGAGCGTGGAATCACGGAACAATGTCTGGCAGTATGATGCGCTCGCCGATTTTGCGGCAAATAATATGGAAAATCTGGTGAAACTCTGTGAAGTGACTCCCCGGGGAAAAGCATCCGCTGATACAAAAGGTATTTTTGTAAATGTCAACGCGTTGTCCGCCGCATCGTATAAAGGCGTCAGAATGACGACGCTTGCGACGCGGGAATACCGTGATACGGTACATCTCTGCAACGCTCCGGACGGAAATATCTACAGTTTTTTCTTCGGTGGTGATATCGTTTCATGGGGGGCCGGAACCAGCGACAGCGCGGCTGTCGATGACGGCTATATTTCCGTTTCAAGAGTGTATGCTCAGTCCGTTCCGGCACCGGATGTGGTAGACGGTATGACGTTTACGCTGTAGAATAAAACAGGCACGGATATATGGTAAAAAACAATGTTCTTGCAGAAGGTATTTCTCTTTTTAACCGGAATAAATATACACAGGCGCTCACCTTTTTTCTCGGGCTGCCGCAGGAATCCGGTGCCGGTGAAATGGACCTTGCCTACTATATAGGGTTATGTTATGCCAGATTACGGCGCGATGATGATGCGCTGCTGTACCTTGAACAGGTCGTTACGAGCGGTACTGATATTCAGCGGGTTCTCCAGTGCCGGTTCATTCTTGCTGTCATTTATGCGGAGTCCGGGCGGAAACGGCTTTCCGAATTTGAACTCGGCAAACTGCTGGAAACAGGATACCGGACGGCGTCCGTGTATGCCTCCATGGCGTACGTCGTGTGGGAGCAGGGTGACGTTGACAAGTGTCTCGATTACTATAAAAAATCGCTGGATAAAGATCCCGGCAATCTTACGGCGCTTAACGGGATGGGGTATGTTCTTGCCTGTGAAAACAGGGAACTTCCCAAAGCGCTGTCATGCTGCAAGAAAGCGCTTGCCGGTGCACCGGATTCTGCAGCCTGTCTTGATTCGCTCGGCTGGGTGTATTTCAAACTGGGACTTTTCAAGGATGCCGAAAAATATCTGCTGCTTGCGGCACAGAAAAAGCCCGGCAATTCTGAAATTGCAGACCATTTGAGACTTGTAAAGGAAGCCCGGAATATAAAATGATGAAGAAATCCGTTCTGAAATTCTTTTTGATTCTTTTCGCTGCTGCTTTTCTGTGCAGTCC
>JALCCK010000033.1 GCA_022640795.1 Treponema sp. | reverse complement strand
GATGATCCTTCCCGGATAATTGCAGAACCTTCAGGACTTTTTCTTGGCCCGTTAGGGCCGGAACGGGTTGGAGACGTCAGTAATGTAGTATTTACAAACGGTGCAATTGTATGCAATAACGATGAAGTATATATTTACTATGCGAGCAGCGATACGAGAATGCATGTCGCTTCAACGACGGTTGAAAAACTCACGGATTATGTGTTCAATACACCTTCAGATCCGCTTCGTTCTCCTGACTGCGTCAGACAGCGTTGCGAACTAATCAGTCGGAATCTGGCTTTTTTACAGAAAAACAGGGAAGGATAAATCTTATGGAACAAATATCGTTACAGGGTGAATGGCAGTTACAAGGTGAAATAGTGCCTGATGATTCTGCATCCGCGGCAGAATGCAGTTCATATTTTAAAGAACATCAATCACTATCGATGAATATTCCCGGTGATGTCCACAGTACGCTGCTTGAACATCATTTGATTCCCGATCCCTATTTTGCAACAAACGAACTTGACATCCAGTGGATCGGACGTTCCGGCTGGACGCTCAAAAAGACAGTAACTCTTTCGGACAGTTTTTTTTCATCCGCTGCAGCCGCTTCCGGTACAAAAGACTCACGACAGTTCATTACGCTTGAAAGTGCTGATACTTTCGTGCATGTTATTGTCAACGGTTCCGAAGCCGGCTTCTGCTATAATTATTTCCGACGGTGGCGGTTTGATGTTACCGGTCTGTTGCATACGGGAAGTAATACGCTGCAGCTGAAATTTGATTCTGCGGAACGTTGTGCAATTACAGAAGCAGACAAACTCCCCTATTCTGTTCCCTGTTCAGTATTCAAAGTGGGGTCTCCTCACCGTAACCTTGTGCGTAAAATACAATGTCACTCCGGCTGGGATTGGGGTCCCTGCATCATGGCTTTCGGGATTTACGACGATATCCGTCTTGAAAGTACTGCGATAGGATTCATCGATTATGTTACTACAGAGACTTTTCCTTGTTTGAAAAAACACGGGCCATACGTTCCTGCTGATTGTACGGATACGGAATGGACGGTAAAAATTACGACAACGGTACGGGCGCTCACCGGCTGCACAAGAGAACTTACTTTTGTATTATGTGATGAAGAAAAAGCTGCTTCTGAGTCTGTCATAGCGCAGGGAACAAAAAAATGTACCTTGTCGAAAGGAGAAAATAGTATTGTTTTTGAACTGAAAGTTCAGAAGCCGGAGTTATGGTACTGTTCTGGTGGCAGACCACAGGATGACGAAATTCTGCTCCGTACCGGAGCGTCTGTACATACAGAAAACAAGCTTTATAAGCTTACCGTCACACTAGCTGAAAATGCAGAAAATTCCGGAGAATCCTTTTTAAAGGTAAATACATCACGGGACGGCAAACAGAAAAATCTCCCATCTGCTGTGATACATATTGCATTCCGAACACTTGAAACGATTACGGAAGCGGATTCTGACGGGAAAAGCCTCTATTTTAAAGTAAATGGCCGTGCTATTTTTGCCAAAGGTTCGGACTGGATTCCTGCCGATGCGCTGCCGTCCCGTATTACACCGGAAAAAGCAGACTATCTTCTGACATCGCTTGTACGTTCCAACCAGAACATGATCAGAGTCTGGGGTGGCGGTCAGTATGAGACTGATTATTTTTATGACCTCTGTGATCGAAAGGGAATCCTTGTCTGGCAGGATTGTATGTTTGCCTGTTCGATGTATCCGTCGACATCCGACTTTCTGGCAAATGTTCAGGCTGAAATAGCTCATCAGGTACGAAGACTTCAGCACCATGCCTGTATCGCACTTTGGTGTGGAAACAATGAGGATCTGGGAGCGTTAAACTGGTACGAAGAAACCCGAAAAAACAGAGACCGCTATCTGGTTGACTATGACAGATTAAATGAAGGGTGTATCGGAGCTACGGTCCGTCGTTTCGATTCCTCGCGAATTTTCTGGCCGAGTTCTCCCTGTGCCGGAGAGAATGACTATTCAGATAACTGGCATGACGACAGCAAAGGTGATATGCATTTCTGGAGTGTCTGGCATGAAAAGAAACCTTTTGAAGCATATCTCTCTATAAAACCCCGCTTTGTTTCTGAATTCGGATATCAGTCATTTTCTTCTATAGAAGAGGTAGAAAGCTATGCTTCTCCGACACAGTTGAATCTTACCAGCCCTGTCATGGAGTTTCACCAGCGTTCTCCGGGAGGAAATTCCATCATACTTGAAAATTTCTCCCGCTACTTCCGGTTCCCGGAAGGTTTTGAAAGCATGCTGTATTTAAGTCAGGTCCAGCAGGCTCTTGCAATCAAAACTGCCGTTGAATACTGGCGCAGTCTTCGTCCGCTCTGTATGGGTACTATTTACTGGCAGCTTAATGATGTCTGGCCGGTAGCTTCCTGGTCCAGTATAGAATATTCTGGAAAATGGAAGTTGCTGCATTATGTGGCGCAACGTTTTTTTGCACCTCTGGCAATACTTCCCGTCGTTAAAGACGGAACGATAACCATTTCAGTTATTAATGAGACAGTAAAAAAAGTAACTGCGGATCTGACCGTCGCTTTTATTAGTTTTTCAGGAGAAATAATCCGGAAAGAGACACTGCCCGTCTGTCTTTCTCCTGATTCTGTTACTGCTTCTTTTGAAGAATCTCTCAAACATATTCCTGCTGCAGCTGACAGCTGTTTTTTGTATACAGAACTTGCCTGTTCAAATTTTTCCGTACACAACAGTAAATTTCTTGCAAAACCCAAAGAATGTGAACTGCAGAAGGCCCGTATTGACTTTTCAGTCGACGAACCGGTAAAAATGTCGGAAAATACAGTGCAGCAGTTCAGAATAAGACTTTCAACAGACCGGCCGGCATTTTTTGTTGCACTTTCAACTCGTTTTTCCGGTATATTCAGTGATAATGATTTCACCCTTTTACCGGGAACGCCTTATGAAGTTAAGTTTACTTTGGGAACTCAAAAGAACGGACAAGGCAACAGGGCCGGTATATGCATTGAAGAATTCAGAAAATCATTAAAAATCGTCAACATACGGTCTACCTACCGGTGAGTCGTACTGTGATGAGAAAAAAATCCGGCCTGTACAGGCCGGATTTTTAGTACACCCAGATCAACTTTTTTTTATGTTATCCTTTTATTGCCCCTCCTGCAACTCCCCGTGTCAGCTGTTTCTGGAATATCAGATATATGATGATGACCGGCAGTGTCGCTATGACGAGCGATGCTATCTGCCATCCGAGTTGAGTTCCCTGTTTTGAGGCAAAAGAAAAAATCCCTACAGGGAGCGACTTTGTCGCTTCGGAACTGGCCATTACCAGAACGAGGAGGAATTCGTTCCATATCCCTAATCCCGTCATAACACAGATCGTTACAATAACAGGCGTTGTCATTGGCACAATAATACTCGTAAAAGCACGGAACGGTGTGGCGCCATCTATATAAGCAGATTCTATAAGACTGTCAGGTAATCCACGGATAAAACCGGAAGCAAGCATAACCGAAAGCGGCAGTCCGAACGCCGTATAAACAAGAATTATACCGAGATGTGTATCAGCCAGATCTGCTTTCGTCAACATAAGAAAAAGCGGAATAATAACCTGCGAGATATCAAGCAGATACCCGATGCCTATGACAGCAAGAATGACAGCAGATATTTTTTTGTATTTAAATTTTGAAACCCCATAACCGATCATAAGCCCCAGAAAGACAATCAGGCCGGTCGATACTATTGTGTATAAAAGAGAATTCAGAAATTTAAGCCCCAGACCGCCGCGGTTCCACGATGAAATATAATTCCACCAGATTGTGTTCCAGTTAAAACTGCGGTAATATTTGGGTGGAAGGTCTCCCATTTTGATTTTATCACCCGGCTGCATGGATGCAATGTCCGTGGCTCCCATAGCACGAAGATCATCACGTACCATAAAGTGAATTTTCAGCCGGCGTCCGGGAGCGATCGTTGTAGATTCAAGAATAATAACTTTATCCTGGATTTTCTGAATCTGATTGTTTTTTAAACCAAGTTTTTCCAGAAAACCGTTCGGATACATAATATTGAGTTGTGGTTTTACACTTACTAATACATCATTTTTATTGTCAAATAATGCCCGTGGCATAGAAAATTTACTGAGATTAAGTTCTTCATTCGTTTTAAAAGACGAATATGCCATCCAGAACAACGGCAGTATTGTAATCAGAGCCCACAGGATGAATACAAAATATGAAATAGGCCGTGCAAAATATTTTGAAAAAATACTTGTTTTTATTTCTTTTTCAGTTTTTTGCATTCTAGTATTCCTCCTCGGTGCCTAACCGTCTGCCGATTTTTTTGCTAATCAAAATCATAACAGCAGAAATAATAACAATCGTATTCGAAATCGATGCCCCGAATGCGTATCTGAGCGGATCAGTATAATTATGGAACGCAGTTCTATACATAAATACAGAAAGTACTTCGACGTTCTTTTGTACGATTCCGTCAGGAGCAATTGCATAAATAAGGGCAAAACTTTTCAGAGAGCCGGCAATGGCAAGTATCGCTGATGTTAAGACGGTTCCGGCCAGCAGAGGAACTATAAGACTTATAAAAATGCGGCTTTCACTGGCACCGTCAATTTTTGCAGCCTCTATCATACTGTCGTCAATTTTCTGCAGATTTGCAAGGAAAATTATCATATACATTCCCGTATACATCCAGATCAGTGCTACGGCGATAGGTATCATGGCTGTATTTTTATGAAGCATAACACGACATTGTACATCAGGATTTCCCGTAAAAAACTGCATGATAGCAGACATCGGTCCATCTGCACTGAATATCATGCGCCATAGAATACCAATAACTATTGTTGACAGAAACTGTGGTAAAAAGACCATTGACTGAAAAAAAGATCTTCCTTTAATTTGTTTTCTATATAAAATAAACGCCAAGAGGAATCCGATCGGGATCTGTCCCAGAACGGAAACGGCGACAATTATCATGTTATTTTTAAAACCATTCCAGAATGCAGGAGCTGTTATCATGTTTTTATAGTTTTCTGCCCCTACGAAATGCCATTTTCCACCGATATTCGGATTATAATCGGAAAAACTGAGAACAACCGAATACAGAATGGGATAAGCAACAATCAATAAATACAATATCAATCCGGGGAGAACGAACAGCAGATAGGTTGCGATATTTCGCGATTCATTTTTTTTCATTGTTCCTCTTCTTTAAAATCCTTAAAAAGGGACTGAAAATCAGTCCCTTTTTAATTCAGATTATTTTAGTGCGGCCTGAACAGCTTCAGCTGCCTGTTTCGGTGTAAGTTCACCGGTAACAACCTGCTGACAACCGGTCAGAAGTGCATCGTTCGGAGCTCCTGTTAAAATCGAATCGATAACCGGAGTAATTTTATATACACCAAGTTTATTCTTGAGTTTTATGACAGTCGGCATATCATCCGGCATTTTATAATCCTTAAGAATTGAACCGGTAACACCACCATCACGAAGCCGCTGTGTCGTTTCTTCAACACTGTTGTAATAGTTGATAAATTTCATTGCAGCAGCTGTTTTTCCTGCATCGACACAGGCTTTTGTATATCCGTAGCCGACCTGTTTTGCAGCAGCAAGCGTGTCTATATTGCCTTTTGCACCCGGTACCGCCGGGAACGGAACTATCGTCATCTGTTCCTGCCGCTCGGGAGTAAATCCGCCGGCACCCCACTGTCCGTCGAGATAGCAGATATATTTACCGCTTGAGAAATTTGATTTTCCCGTACCATCGTCTACAAGAATGGAATCAGATGAAAGTACGCCGTCGTCGACCATCGTTTTCAGAAATGCGAGAGAAGCGACCGCATCCGGATCAGTGAATTTTACTTTTCCGGCAACAAGTTTATTGACCCAGTCTTTATCACCGGTGGTCTGTGCGAGAACGGTGGAAAGCAGGCAGGAGCCCCATGTCCACGCATCGGCACCATGGATGGAAAGAACCTCAACACCGTTTGCAGAGGCTTTCGAAACCATAGCTTTAAGATCTGCATAGGTTTTCGGAACGCCGAATCCCAGTTTCTTCAATAAGTCTGTGTTGACAAACATGGTTGTACAATAGTTAGCTGTTCCGAGCGGAACATAGTAATATTTACCGTCAGCAGTGTCAGGACCTATTTTAGCCATATCGTAGAGTCCGGAAGCTTCCATATCTGCTCTCATATCTGCATGCTGTTTTGCTTCATCCCACGGGCCGCCCCAGCGGGCATCAGAACCCATATAGGCAACATCAGGAACATCTCCGGATGCAAGGCGTGCAGTAACTTTCTGATGATATGCTTCATCAAAAAGCATTTCATCTTCGATAACAATATCAGGATTTTCTTCCTGGAAAGCCTTAACGATACGTTTGAATGTTAATCCTTCCTGGTTTGCATTTGTTCCGTAACCGAGTACGGATAAAACAGTTTTTCCGTTATCGGAGGCCTTTTTATCTTTAGAACCTCCGGCGAAGACCAGCCCTGCAGCCGCTGCAGCCAGCATACAGGTCATAACAACTTTTTTCGTTGTCTTCATTTGTTCCTCCTTCTTGAAACAAAACTTTACTATTTCTGCCGATGCATAACAATTCAGCAGTCTGTTGCGTTTATGTTAGTTGATTTACATAATCAACTAACATAACTATAATAGCATCTCTTCCTGAATCTGTAAAGTTTTTTATTTTAAATTAGTAAGAATTTCAAAACTGTTACTGCTTTTTATATCGGAAAGATTTGGAATTGAGAATATTTTTTCCAGATACATACTGGCCGCCCCATACGCTACCGAGAGACTACCGAGAGAGGCTGTTTGAATATCAACGTCTTTTTTGCGTTCATACGGCCAGAGAAAATTTATTTGTTCTAGAATACAGGATGCCAGCCGCTGTTCTGTCTTCTGGTCGATGCCGCCCAGATATACCGCATTCAGATTAAGTATATTTACCAGAAATGCTATATGTTTTGATAATTCCATATCGGCAGCGTTTTCCGTACCATCGCTGGAATTTATTATATCATAGCTGGCCTTCAGTTGTCCTCTGACGGCAGAATCCCAGAAAAGACTGCGGAATTCACCGGCAACCGATTCATTTCCCCGAAAGATCTGTCCGTTCAGAATAAGCCCCATACCGATTGAAAGATTTTTCTTTGCATCTTCCCGTGCCTCTGTCAAACGATATTCCAGAAGAACAAAAAGAACATTTTTGAGCGAAACATCGCTGATGAGCCGTTCCGAATAGCAGCAGCAGCGTGCGTCGTTTTCAATATACAACGGAACATCAGTAATATCTTTGAGATCGTCTACGAAAAAATACGGCTCTTCTATGCAAAGCGGCACTGACTGGATTATTTTTCCCAGCACAGGATTTATCAGCGCCGGCAGCCCGACACCGATACCGAGCAGCCGGAGTCCCAGGCTGTCACATTTTTCCTGAATCAGCCTGTAGGCACGAACGAAAATCCCTTTGGGCTTTAACTGGTTATAAATCTCCAGCCGGAACTGTTCCTGGTGCTGAAACAGAATCGTTCCATGAAAATCGAGAATGCAGCAAATAAAACGTTCCGAGTTTATTTCAATTCCGCCGACAACCCCGTAGTCAGGAGTTATTTCCAGAAATATTGGTTTCCGTCCACCCAGAGGTCCCGGTGTTCCCTGTGCAATTTCGCGAACAAGCCCCTGGGCTTTGAGTGCTGAAATATGTTTTGTGATAGTTGATTTATCCAGTCCCAGCCGCGACGCTATTTCAATTCTGCTTATACCCTTATTTTCCCATACCAGCCGGAGGATTCGGTAAATATTTATATCAGCTAAAGAATGATTTGCCTTCATAGCTTTTTAGTATAGCATGTTTTGAAAATAAAAAAAATATACCGGCCGTTAAAAAGAGAGCTGCAACTGCAGGAGTATCTGTCATTATTCCCCGGTTCTGCCTGCTGACGATAAAAATATCTAGATCAGCTGCGAAATCAGGGAACAGACAAGACTTTCCGCTCCCTGATTTCTGTTTATTCCGTTTTGTTCAATTCCGTCCATACATCCGCCGGTTTCAGCGTCTATAACGGAAATGCCGGCAGAATTGTTTCCTGTATACCATGAACGGCAGACAGCCGCCCTGTCGTTCCATAACTGCCGTCCGGTAACAAGAAATGCTTCCCTGCACGCTATCTGCATGTTGCATGCCTCTACCGGCTGTTCATCATACATTGCCGGAGTTCCTCCTTTTTTCAGCCAGCCGTTGCAGCCAACCGGTTTGAATATTCCGTTTCGAAAAACGACCGACGAAAGAAATTCAAGACTTTCAAGTCCCGTTTTTTCATAGTCTTTTCCGAATATGCGTGCACGGAGCAAAGCAAACGGCATAATACCGCTGCAGTAGGTCAATTCGTTCTCAAACCACGGCCAGTCTGCAGTATGATTTACCGTAAATGATGCTTCAATTGAATCGGCAAGCAGTTCGGCCGTCCTTTTAGTATCGGAAATATTCCAGAACGAAAGACCTGCAAGTGCATAGGCTTTGCTTTTAAGAAATGTAAGTTTCTGCGAAGAGCGAAATGTTTCGCGAAGAATGAATTCTGCTCCTTCACGGATATATTCCGGAAGTCTTTTTTCTCCAGCCGTATAACCGAGAGCAAGAATGCACCTGCCGAAAGAATCCTCAGAACCTTTTTTTTCCAGAAAGTTTCGGTCGTATCCCATAAAATTTCTGAACCAGCCGTTGTTTTCTGCAAAACGCAGAAAACTCAAATAACGGACGATAAGATTTTCGTACAGGCCTTTCCCGTTATTGTCGCCAGGACGACAATACAACAGAACTGCAGTGATAAGTGCTCTTGCATTGTCGTCGGAAGTATACCCTTCGACTGGGTCGGGAATTCCCCCCACCGCATGCTGGAAAATTCCCGTCGAATCCGTCATGCGCAGCAAATGCCGCGTGTCCGGTTGTGCGACTATATTCGATTTCATGCGTTTTTACCGGTTTCGCTGTCCTTTGTGAAAAGCGCATCGTATTTTTCCGCGACGCGGCTCCAGCGCATTTCCCGTCCGAGAAGGAGCGTCTGCTTTTCCATACGCTCCTTTTCATCCGGATGTTCGATTACACGGGTAATACAAGCTGCCAGCGATGCCGCATCCCTGAAATTTCCGAGCAGGCCCCGTCCGTCTGCAAGCATGCTTTTTGCATACATATAAGGAGTTGAAATGATAACCCTGCCGTAGCCGATTGCATAGGCAAGCGTGCCGCTTACCGCCTGATCTTTTCCGAGATACGGTGTAAGATACATATCCGATGCCTGCAGATACCGGACAATATCTTCTTTTGAAAGATATTTATTGACAAAACGGACATTATTTTCGCAGTGACACCCGGCTACTATATTTTCAAGCTTTTCACGATATTTTTCCCCGTACCGTTTTTGGACGATCGGGTGCGTACGGCCAAGTACAAAGTATAGAATTTCCGGATGTTTACGTGCAACCTTTGCAACAGCCCGCAAACCGTATTCTATACCTTTGCCGGGACTCAGCAGTCCGAATGTACTTACAATAATTCTTCCTTCGACTCCGAATTCTTTTTTCAGTTCGGCACGTGAAGGAACAGGGATTTCCGGAATCCCGTGATGATTGACGAATATTTTTTCAGAAGGAACTTTATAGACGTCCTGTAATATTCCGACGGTAAGCGGCGACATCGTGACAACATGCCGGCATCCGGCTGCGAGTTCCCGGATAATAGTAAGCTGCACCGGACGGGGATCAGGTAATACCGTATGCAGGGTAATTTCATACGGCAGAGAAAGCCTTTTTACCAGCTGAAGAATATACCCGCCGTCGCGGCCGCCGAAAATACCATACTCATGTTCAATCATGAGCAGTGAAGCTCCTGAATTGTTTATCCAGTCTGCGGCTTTTTTATATGCAGCTTCGGTATATTGTTCAATTTTGTATACTACCTCAGACGGATACGTATAGTCAGCATCACTTACGGCAACAATTCCAATTCTGAACCGATCATTTTTTTGCAGTTGTGTTATCAAATCCTGGGTAAATGTTGCAATACCGCACTCTCGTGGTGGATACGTACTCAGAAAAAGAATCAGTTTTTTTCCATCATTCACAAGAACCCTCCTACTGGATGGCTAAAACATGATACCTGAACAGGGACGTTCAAGCATCATTCCTCTTACTGACAAAACTAGTGGAAACCCGGCTGAGCCGGACAGGTTTTTATATATGAAAGCAGATCCTGAAGATCTGCGGTAGCAAGACAAATACAGGAGTCTGCCCCTCGGCCGGGGCAGCAGAAACCACTCATTATTGAATTTTCGCGGAAAAAGAGCCGCCTCTTTATCTTCCAGCGGCATAACAGCGCCGTTCCGTTCGAAATGTACAAAATCGCTGGTTGACGCAAGTGAAACCGTCGGGCCTGATTCCGAACAGGCTGTGTACGTAACGACCCGGCAGTCAAGTTCTTCAAGCCGCGTTATCACTACCCCACAGTCGTGTTTTAAAATTTTGCATTGTGTCTGCTCATGAAAGTACCGGAACCTGACGTAACGTGACAAAGAAGTTACACGGCTGACTCCTTACGGCTCTTTCAGTATAACACGTTTAACCAAACTATTTGCCCATATAGTCAAATTTATAAAAAAAAACACGATTCTACAATAAAAAAAGCAGAAATCAGCCGTTTTCACCCGAAAATTCAGCAGCCGAGAAGAAGGCTGATATTACAGCCGCCGAAGGCAAAAGAATTGCTCATACAGACCGTTACTTTTCCGGTAGTGTTTTCTGGATGCTTTTCGTTCACAAAATTCAGTACCGGCATAGATTCGTCAGACTGCCGGTCCCAGACCTGAACCGGAAATTCCAGCTGTGCAGAAGGTTTGTTCCTGTTCTGCAGCAGTACCAGCTGACATATAGCTGCTTCAAGTGCACCGGCAGCTCCCAGCGTATGTCCGGTAACCGATTTCGTCGTACTGACCGGAATTCTGTCCGTTACGTTCCCGAATACCGTTTTTATTCCTTTTGCTTCCATACTATCGTTCAGCATGGTTCCGGTACCGTGCAGATTGATATAATCAATATCCTGAGGGGCAAGCGCCGCAGCATTAAGCGCTCTTTGCATGGCTGCAGCCGCACCTGAACCGTCCGCCAGAGGTGCCGTCATGTGATTTGCATCGGACGATTCTCCTATTCCCAAAATCCTGACGGAATTTTCCGATTTTTCTTTCGTAACAAGGAAAAAGGCTGCTGCTTCTCCGATGGTTATTCCATCCCTGTTCCGGCTGAACGGATTGACTCTTCCGGCCGAAACGGATTTCAGAGAATTAAAACCGGCAATTGCCGTATCTGATGCAAGATCAACGCCGCCGGCAATAACTGCATCGGCAAGATCCGCTGCAAGTAAATCACAGGCGGTTGCCAGTGCTCCGGCACTGGAAGAACAGGCAGTCGCAAATGCCGCTGTTATTCCGGAAAGACCGTATTTCTGTCTGATGTATGCACTTTGTATATCCGCTGCCTGTCTGGCGATTGTATAATTTTCCGGAAATGTTCCATTTTTAAAGAATTTTCGGTGTGCCGGGACCGAATAATCAGTCCCGTTATCAGTTGATCCGATACAAACCGCAATTCGTGAAGCACCGTATTTCAATTTTGCCGTCACAATATCTTTTTCTATCTGGTTCAGCGCTGCCTGCTCTATACGAAACAGCCTTATATTCATATCGTCCGGTAATACCGGCAGCCAGTCGTCTGTGATTTTTCCTGCATAAACTTTTGTACCATCAGGCAGTTCAACCAGTTGAAATCCATCAGTACAGCCTGTCGTCACAGACCTCCATAATGCTGCAGGGTTCTTTCCTGCAGCACAGATTAGTCCCGTAGCGGATAAATAATATGATTTTTTTTTCAAACCGACTGCACTCCTGTTCCTTTTTTTGTAAATAAGTTTCTGATTTTTTCGTCAAGCCGTTTTCCCTGCTGATTAACAGGAATTTCTGCCGGATACCGCCATTTTTTCGGTATTACGACATTCTCGAAATACTGCAGCAGAAAATCATGAAAAAAGCGGTTTTTGACGGACACGTCGTAACCGTCGAATTTTTTATGTCCGTCACGGTTCAAAACAATTACCGCAGCAAGGTATTCCCTGCGGTCGCTTATTGCGATAACACACGAATCACTGATAAGTCCGCTTAAAGACAGCCGTTTTTCTACTTCCGGTAGAGAGATTCTTTTTCCTTCTATTTTTACGATGGAATTAGCACGCCCTTTCAAAATAAAACTTCCGTCGGGAAATATTTCAGCCAGATCACCGGTATTCAGCCCCTCAGGATTTACAATAAGCGGAGACCGGACTAGAAGGCATCCGTCGTCTGCAAGACTGACAGAACCGTTGCAGACCGGTGTCCACGCTTCGCTTGCTTTCGATAACCGGTATCCTATTGCATTTGCTTCTGTGGAACCGTAAATTTCATGCGGCCAGACGCCGAATATAGATTCAGTAGCTTCCGCAACATCTCTGGTTAAAACACCGCCGGCTGTCAATATGAAAGGATTTTTCATCGGTAACCGTTCGACTGAACAAACGGTCCTTTTTAAAAACGCCGGAACGGTAACGATGAAATACGAAGTGTCGCTGTATTTTTCAAATTCTTCAGGGAATTCAATACTGAAGCGGCATATCGGGATACCGGCAGCAAACGGTGTCTGAATCGTATCGACAAGACCGTAATTATGATGCTGACTGACCGTTGCAATCAGTTTTTTGCCGGTCAGAAACTGCCGCCACAGGTGATAAAGAAATTCATTTTCAGTTTCAAGTTCCGTCAGCCGCTGGACAACATCTTTCGGTGTACCTGTCGTTCCCGAAGTGAACATATGAATTCTGGTTCTTTCAGCACAAATTGGCGGACAGGTTCTTAACTCTGTTTCCGTCACAGGATTATTTTTATAATCATCTTCAAGAATTTTCTTTATATCAACAGTCTTTTTTACGGCATCCTGATCACAGGCAAATTCTGCGCCGCCGGATCTTAGTTCTTCGATGTAGAGAGGAGCCGTACTTGCCGTAAGCAGCACTTCCTTTCCGCACTGTAAAAGTGCTATATATGCTGCCAGAAAATACCACCGGTCCTTGCAATGCAGCAGCCATTTTTCAGCAGGATTTCCGGTAAAAACGCGTCGAAGTTTTGCACAGTTTTCAAGGAATTGCCGCCAGGTGAAGTGTCTGTTTTCAGACCAGATACCTTCAAAACAGACAACGTGATCCATTGGATAGGAATCTGCACAAAAAGTTGAAATTTTATTAAATTGAGTCATTCGTTACCGATCCGACAAGAAGATTTAAAAGTATCAGGTACGTGCAAAGTTCAGCCGGTTTTTGCACTGCAGCCTTACCGTAGATTCTGTAAAGCTCATTGCGAAAGTTACCAGACTTTTTTGCAATGAGTTCAGTATATTTGATACCTTTCATAATTTCAAGATATACCGTACGCAAGCGTCTCTTAAACCTTAAAAAAGAGTTCGCTGTATGTACATACCGTTTGTTCAGGAAATAGATTGGTTTCGTTCAGAAAATAGATTGGTTTCGTCCGGGAAATAGATTGGTTTCGTCCGGGAAATAGATTGGTTTCGTCCGGGAAATAGATTGGTTTCGTCCGGGAAATAGATTGGTTTTGTCCAGGAAATAGATTGGTTTCGTCCGGGAAATAGATTGGTTTCGTCCGGGAAATAATCCGGTCCTGATGTTGAAAAAATTTATTGAATGCTAATGAAAAGTATTCTATACTGAAATCATAGTTCTGGCGGACAGAATTATGGAGGCTTTCATGAAAAAAACAACTTGTGGTATAAAAAGAGTTCTGACTCTTTTTACGGTATTTGCAGTACTGCAGGCGGTATTCGCAGCATCGGTAAAAAACAATCTGCCGGTTTCGGGCACTGTCGCTGAAATTCAAAAATACGGAAATCTTACAATGGATATTCCGCCTCAGACATTGTACGATGCGGGGTTCAAGCTCGGAGACATACTTGCCGTGACGGTAAAAGACCGGACGCTTGCTGTTCCGTTTTGTACTTCATACAGCGACGTCGATACCGGGACTCCGCTGGTTCGTGACGATAAAAAGAATAATCTGGTTGTCGTTGCCATAAATATGGGTAATTTTGCAAAGACGTACGGTGTTTCGGCTGGTGACACGGTTTCTTTTTCCCTGAAAGAAAAAGCCGGATATCTTTCTGCCTGTCTGCTTCATCAGTTGAAACGGACAAACGAACGAAGTGATTATAGCCTTGATTCAGTCTTTGCAAATTTCAGAAGTATCTCGGTAACCGGCATAAAACCGGGTGTTATCTACAGAAGCAGCAGTCCTGTTAACAATGAAATCGGTCGAGCCGCCTATGCTGACAAACTTACTGCGGCCGTCGGGATACAAACCGTCGTTAATCTTGCCGATAGTGCCGGTGAAATTGAACGCTATGCGTCCGCACAGGCCTTCGATTCCCCGTACTATTACGGACTGTTTAAAAAAGGACAGGTAAAACCTCTCAACATGGGAGTCGATTTTTCATCTCCTGATTTTCAACAGAAGCTTGCGGAAGGTCTTAGATTTATTATCAAAAATAACGGTCCCTACCTTATTCACTGTACAGAGGGAAAGGACAGAGCCGGATTTGTCAGTGCCGTACTTGAATGTTTTATGGGTGCCGGTATTGATGAAGTAAAAGCAGACTATATGACGACGTATAAAAATTACTACGGCGTCGAACCGGGAACAGAACAGTATGCTGCTATAGCAGACAGTAATATACTGGCTTCGGTGACAACCGTTATCTGCGGTAGAAAAAAAGGTAGTGATATTTCCGATGTTAATCTGGCTGCTGCGGCAAAGAAATACCTTTTAAGCATAGGTTTATCCGAAGATGAAATTGCAGGCCTCCGGGCAAAACTTTCCGGCCGGGCAAATCTGAAGACACCGAACGTCGCAGGAAAAATAACCGGAATTGAAAAGTATGGACATACGACAACCGATATAGCCATTACGGCGTTCAACAAACTCGGCTTTCATATCGGTGATATGGTTACCGTTCTGTATGGAAATGGTTTTGTCGTCGAAGCTCCGTATCTTGACGGCTATTATGTCGACAAGGGGGCTCCGCTGGTACGCGCGTATCCCGGTCATGAAGATATTGCCGTCTGCATAAATTACGGAAAGATCTACAAAGTAGCCGATGTCAAAGTCGGGGACGGATTATCAGTTATGCTGTCCGATGCCGGCGCCTATAAGACCGAATATGAAGTCCGTAATCTGAAGCGGACGAACAACCGCAGTGATTATAAATCAGATGAAGAATTTGCAAATTTCAGAAACATCGCGTTCGGATCTGTCGCGCCCGGCATGCTGTACCGGACTTCAAGTCCTGTCAACAACGAGCTCGGACGGGCAGCCAGTGCAGACCGGCTGCTCAGGAAGGCTGGTGTCAAGACTGTAGTAAATCTTGCAGATTCGGAAGAGAAACTTTCCGAATATACGAAACAGGCTGATTTTAACTCTCCCTACTACGCTAATCTCATAAAAAGCGGTCATGTTATTGCACTTAATATGGGACTGGCATATGACAGTGATGAATTCCGCGCAAATATTATCAAAGGTCTGAAATTCATGGCTGAAAACGACGGTCCGTACGCATTCCACTGTACGGAAGGCAAAGATCGTGCCGGATTTATGGCTGCACTCCTCGAAGGACTTACCGGTGCCTCACTTGACGATATCAAGAATGATTATATGATAAGTTACCGGAATTATTACGGTGTTACGAAAGGTACCGATAAATACAATCTTATCGTCAAAGATGTGGTCGGTATGGTTCAAAGCATGGCCGGAACAAAAAATCTTGACGGTGTTGATCTGCAGACAGCGTTCAGAAACTATCTGACCGCCGGCGGAATGAGCACGGAAACGATCGATCTGCTGATTTCAAAACTTTCTTCATAAAACGAACATAAAAAGTAAACCGGAAAGGGTTGCCGGAAGTGTCATTCCTGGCAACCCTTTTTATATACTATTATCAATCGGTGTATAGTCAGCGTGACAGGAAGCTGAGCAGTTTTTGCACGTACCGGGCATAATTTCTGTGCGGTTTTTTTCCCACAACAAAACCTTTGTCTTCCAGATGCGTTGCTATCAGAGAATTGATTCCGTCTCCTTCTTTGAAGGCTACCGTGACAATAAAATAAACCTTATCCGATTTATGCTGTTCGATCGTCAGCTCGTTCGTACTGATACTTTTCAAAACCCAGTTATGGGTACCGTTTATCAGTTGAGCCTGTTCTTTCACCTCATCAAACGAATTTCCCGTCGCGTAGGTTACAACGGGAAATTCTACCGCCGCTACCGGTATAACAGCAACGAAGGCAACCAAAAGTCCCACTAAAAATTGTTTCTTTAACATCATTTCTCAACTCCCTTTTCAATTTTTATTTATTTCAATAATATTTCTGTTACAGCGTAACGTCAATATATCAGGGGGGGGGTGCCATGCAATAAAATGGTAAAAAACGAAATATCCTGATAATCCCGTACAGAAACCAGTGGTACAGTTTTAGACAGGAGGATACGAACGGTGAAAAAAAAAACTATGAACGGAAAAGAGGAAAGCTTGCCTGGCATCTGGTTCTGATACTTATTGTACTTGGCATAATCCTCTTCACCCTGCAGGATATTATTTTAAGTAAAAATGTTGAGGCTTCGGAAAAACAATCGTATGCCTCATTTATGGAAGAAATAATTGCAGCACGTGCAGGCCAGATAGAAAACTGGTTTGACATTTATAAAAATGAACTTTCCCGCTACGGAAATTCCAATCCTGTGCGCTCGGGCAATTCCGCGGAAATAGCGTCATGGCTTTTTTCAGATCCGCAGGCACATACGACTATTTTTGATTACGTCCTGTTTTCCGGGACAAACGGAACAGCGTATGCAACAAACGGAGCACTGTCGCACGTTTCCGGCGAACCTTATTTTAAGGCTGTGATAACGGATGCACAAAAAAGTTATGTAGGTAATCCCGTCATATCTCAGATGACCGGCAGCCCGGTCGTTCATCTGGCAATTCCTGCCAGAAACGGCAACGGTAAAGTCATCGGGGTACTTGCCGGAACACTTTCACTGAAAGCTCTTCAGAATACTATTGCAACAATTCATATGGGAAAGGACAGCTTTGCCTTCATACTTTCTGCGGACGGAACGATTGCAGCACATTCCGATGCAGACCGCCAGATGAATAACGTGTTTGGTAACGACACAGATACGTATAAAGGACTGCGGTCCGTAGCAAGAGCAATGTCTGAAGGAAAATCCGGAACTGGAACTGTTTTTAACGGGCATCATCGTGCCTATATGGCCGTATATACCGCAATTCCCGATACGCCCTATTCCGTTGCGCTCTGTGTGCCAGAGTCACAGATAAAGAATTCGGCTGTTTCTTTACGGAATACCATTATCGGTATCAGTATCTGTATATTAATGCTGCTTTCATTTTTCTGTACCTTGTTTATTCACAAAGCCATCAATCCGCTGATTCACGTCAGGGAAGAATTCAAAAGAATTGCTTCGGGCGACGCTGATCTGACACAAACATTGCAAATCAGGTCAAAAGACGAAATAGGAGACCTCGTAACAGAATTTAATATGTTTATCGGAAAGTTGCGTTCTATTATTGCACATATAAAGACGGACAGAGATAAACTTACTGCTGTCGACAGCAGACTGCAGACCGGCATTCGTGATGCCGCTGAGGCTAGTACCGCTATCAGTACCAATATTGATACTGTTTCGGGCCGCATAGCAGATAACGCGGACAGTGTTGAAGCGACGGCGGGAGCTGTTACGCAGATAGCCCATAATATCGAATCGCTTAATCAGCTGATAGAATCCCAGTCGGCCAGCGTCACGCAGGCATCGGCCGCCGTGGAACAGATGATCGGAACGAACAGTTCCATTACGGAATCCATGGAAAGAATGACCGCGGCATTCAGCAGTCTGAGGGAAGACGTCAGAAGGGGTGCTGAAAAAGAATCGGATGTAAATGACCGCATACTTGTCATCAGTAATCAATCCAAAATGCTGGCGGATACCAATATCGTTATAGCGGCCATTGCGTCTCAGACTAACCTGCTGTCCATGAACGCGGCAATCGAAGCCGCACATGCGGGAGAATCCGGAAAAGGATTCAGTGTCGTTGCCGATGAAATAAGAAGACTTTCGGAAAATTCCCGTGACCAGTCAAAGACAATAAGTACTGAACTGAAAAGAATTTCGGAATCAATAGAAGAAGTGGTAACGGTCTCAAAAGAATCGCGCAATGCGTTTGCCGCCGTAGCTGAGCATATCGGCAGGACAAACGACGTCGTCCAGCAGATCGGTGCAGCCCTTGAAGAATCCCAGACAGGTTCAAAACAGATTTCTGATGCACTCGATGTTCTCAACGATACGACCGCACAGGTCCGCAGCGCGTCCTCTGCGATGTCTTCCGGAAATCAGGCAATTCTCGAAGGAATAACACGACTCAGTAAAACGGCAGAGGAAATGAAAAGCAGTATTCATGAAATGGATACTGCAGCCGGACGTATCAGCAGAACGGGAACGCAGCTGTCTGATTTTTCACAGGAAATGAAAAACACGATCTCGGAAATAGGTTCAGAAATAGATCTCTTTAAAGTATAACGGTAGTACGATATACTTACTTACTATGAATATCGACGTGTATAATTTTTCTGCTGAAACTGTTTTTAAAATTACCGGACGGAAAGAAGCTGCCGGTATACTGCGGCAGCAATTGTACGAACCGGAAAGTCTTAAAACGGACGGATTCGTTCATCTTTCGGAAAAAGATCAGGTAGCATGGGTCCTCCAAACTTTTTATCCGCAGACCGATGAGTATGTCGTATTTGCCATTGATAAAACACGGCTCGGCCCGAATTTGAAATATGACAAAATCGACGGATCCGGTCTTCCCGCGAACCGCGTTTTTCCGCATCTGTACGGACCGTTTCCGACTGCAGCGGTTACGGCCATTCTGGAAGCTGCCGATTTTCTGCCGCTGCCGGACGACACGTACGTTTCCACCTTAATCCGGAACTATCAGTTCAAACGGCTTCCGGCGGAAGGAACGTTCTACCATGAAACCTATCGTTCCGACGTCATGTACAAAGGGACTGCCAGTTGCGGAACGGCCATGATCGGACTGTATTCTCATGCACCGCTCAGTTTTTCCTGTTTTCACCGGTTGCGTTATGATGAAATATGGCATTTCTACGGCGGTGATCCGCTTCGGCTCGTACTGCTTTTTGAAGACGGCAGTTCAAAGGACGTTCTGCTGGGGGCTGATTATACTCAGGGACAGTTAGTACAATATACAGTCCCGGCAGGGACCTGGCAGGCAGGAGAAGTTATGCGCGGCGGTCGGTATACACTGTACGGCTGCACGGTGATTCCCGGATTTGTTCCTGAAATATTTGAACCGGCTGATAATTTCAGTCTGAAGAAAAAGTACCCTGATCGGATTATCGATATTCTCCGGTTCAGTATCGGATCGTGACTGCTGTTTGGCCGGTTTTCATAAAAAACGGCAGGCCGGTATAAAACGACGGCCTGCCGGAACTACTGCTGACGACAGCTAGTCTTTAAAATTAAACTTATAGGCGGTAACGATTGATTTCCGTCCGGTAACTTTGTCCAGATAGTATTCATGTGCACAGACACCGAGGAATGATCCGGAAATATTATAGACATTATCGTAGCCGTTTCCCTGCAGCGCCAGGACCGCGTTGTAACTCCGCTGTCCGGTCAGACAATGTACATAGACGGGCCGGTCTTTCGGAATCTCGTTCATGCGGTCTCTGATTTCACTGAGCGGAATATTTACTGCCGTAACAATATGACCGTGCTCATATTCCTGTTTTTCACGGACGTCGACAATGAACGCGTTGCTTTCCACCAGCTTGCGGACATCGGAAACCCTGACCTGCCGGTATTTTTTGTTCAGCAGATTAAGTCCTACCAGCGCGGCAAAATTGACGACGTCTTTTGCCGTACTGAAAAGCGGCGCATAGCACAATTCCACCGCCTTTAAATCTTCCAGTGTTCCGCCCATGGATATGAGCGCGGCAATAACATCGATCCGTTTGTCTGCCTCACCCTTGCCGATCGCCTGCGCACCGAGAATTTTTCCGGTCGGGCATTCGTACAGCAGTTTAAAATGCAGCGGATTGCTTCCGGGCATCAGACCGACCTTATCCGTCGGAATGACATAGGCGATATCGTACGGGATTCCGGCAGCTTTTGCCGTTTTTTCGTTTAAACCGGTTGATGCAGCTTTCAGATCGAAGACCTGTACGACAGAAGAGCCTATAACTCCCTTATTGGTATACGGAATACCGTACATTTCGTCTGCCGCTGCTCTTGCCTGCATCTGTGCAGGTCCCGCAAGTGCCAGTCTGCCGGGTTTATGCGTCAGCTGATTGAAAACCTCGATTGCGTCGCCGACTGCATAGATATGACGGTCTGATGTCCGGTAATTGTGATCGACCTTGATTCCGCCCGTCTCACCTATTTCCAGTCCTGCGTCTTTGGCCAGTTCCGTTTCCGGACGAACGCCGATAGCGAGTACGACCGCCTGTGCAGGAACTTTCCGGCCGGACTGCAGCTCTATGGAATCTGCGGCGATCTTTTTTACCCCGTCACCCAGAACGAGATTGACCCCCTGGTCGAACATTTCTTTGTGAAGAATCTGGGCCATGTCGAAATCGAACGGAGCCATAATCTGGTCGAGTGCTTCGACCAGGCTGACCTGTTTACCGGCGCGAACCAGATTTTCAGTTACTTCTACGCCGATAAAACCGCCGCCGACAACGGCCACATCCTTTACGTTGTGTCCGGCAAGATAATCGTCAAGTTTTTTTATGTCTACGACATTCCGTATCGTGAATACATTCGGATTCATGATTCCTTCGATACTGCGCGGGCGGACCGGGACGGCACCCGGAGAAAGTACCAGTTCATCATACGATTCTTCGTACTCTTTGCCATCGGCAAGATTTTTTACTACGATTTTTTTCTCGTCACGTTTAATTTTTACGACTTCGTTATTGACTCTGGCTTCTATATTATACTGTTTTTTAAACTGTTTCGGACACATCATAACCAGGGCATCGCTCGTTTTAACGGTTCTGCTCAAATAATACGGCAGTGAACAATTTGAAAAAGATACGTCCGGACCTTTTTCAAGCAGAATAATCTCCGCAGATTCATCAATTCTGCGTGCTCTCGCAGCAACCGAAGCTCCTCCGGCTACTCCTCCGACAATCACTATTTTTTTTCCCATGGTAGTAACTCCTATAAAAGATCAAGTGAAGCTTTTCCGCCACGGATGGCGGAAATTGCAGTCCGGACCTTGTACAAACTGCAAAATGACAATTAAACAGGGATGTTCAATTGTCATTATTTTTTACACAAATTGATTATTGTTTATCCCAGCAGACCGCCGACTTCTTTTTTTGCAAATGCTACTTTTCCGAATACATTTCCGAGTACTCCGCCGACAATCAGGAAGACCAGGAAGATCCAGCCTGAAAGTGAGAAGTTCGCAATAGGGGTATACAGTGCACCGACATTACAGCCGTTTGCAAACCGGGTTCCCAGTCCCATGGAAAGACCGCCCAGTGCAAAAATCAGCATTTCCCGGAACGTCATATGAAGTCCTTCTTTGAATGTTTTAACAAAAATGCCGGCAAGCAGTAAATAGAGAACAGTTCCGAAAATAATTGCAAGATTCTGAACCGAGACAGCGTTCTGGAAAAACGGCTGTAAATAAGAATCCGGTTTCATTTTTGCAAAAGCCGCTATAGAATCAGGGGAAACCCCGAAAGCGATCAGCAGTTTTCCGAACCAGATTCCATACGGTGTTGAAGCACCCCAGCCTGCTTTTGTTACACCCATGAGGGTTGCAAAAATAAGACTGAGCGCTACCGCACCCTGTGCAAGCGTCCACGGCTTTGCAAAGATACGGTAAAAAGTCGTTTCACTCAGAAGTTTATAATTTTCGCTGTCGAACGTGTCAGATTGATCCTGCATGATTTCCGTATCACACCCGGTATACGTTTTATTCTTCTTTCTGCCTTTTTCATAGCGGTACGAAATGTAGACGATAATTCCGCAGAACAGCGCTGTCAGAACCAGCGCTCCTAAATATCCACCGAGACCGTCCCATTTGAAAAGATCCGGTAAAAATACGCCGCCGGAAAAATTTTTGCCTGATAAAGACGTAATCCATGAATTCCGTACCCAGCCGGCGGTGTGCTGCACGCCGAATCCGAGATAGACACCGATCCCGAAAAACAGCAGGGTTACAAACGCACGCGGCAAACCGGTTGCAAGATCGGTCAGTACGCCCGAAGCACAGCAGGAAGAGAGAGCCATACCGAAACCGAACATCGCGCCGCCGAGCAGCAGTCCGAAATTAATCGGATTTACCCACAAATGATAGGTCGTAATATCAGATTTATACAACAGCGCTGCGGTCAGTACGGACGAGACAAAAAACATGAGCATCAACGCCCTCATCAGTTTTGTCGACCCTGTCCGGTATGCGCGGTTAACGCTGCCGGCGAATCCGGTATACGCCCGCATCAGTGAATACCCAAGTCCGATTCCTACAAGCAGACGGAATAGGATGTCCGAACTCAAAAACAATTTTCCAAGTACCAGAGCCACTATGAAGATAATGACTGCAATAACCTGTTCTGCCTTTTTCATTCTCATTACTCCTTTAAAACGTTGTCGGTAGCCACGCGGCACGAATGCCGCGAATCGTAGTCGTGAAAGCGACGCTTCAACAACTACGATTGATAAAAAATACACGGAGGTATTTTGGAAATACACGGAGGTATTTTTTTATCAAACTTCCTTCTATATTTTTGAAGCCACTATAAAATAAATGCCTACCCAAGCAATCCGCCGATTTTTTTTGCGGCAAAAGCTTTTTTCCCGAATGCATTCCCCATAATTCCCCCGACAATCAGAAAAACCAGAAAGATCCAGCCTGAAAGTGAAAAACTTGCGATCGGTGTATAAAAGGCACCGACATTGCAGCCGTTTGCAAACCGCGTGCCCAGCCCCATGGAAAATCCGCCGAGTGCGAAAACCAGCATTTCCCGGAACGTCATGTGCATTCCGTTCTTAAAATTTTTAACGAAAATGCCGGCCGCCAGCAGATAGAGAATTGTTCCGAAAATAATGCCGATATTCTGTACGGATTCAGGATTCTCGAAGACCGGCTGGAGATACGTCTCCGGTTTTGCAATCGTAAACGAAGCGATAGATTTAACCGGAACACCGAACAGCATCAGCAATTTTCCGAACCAGATTCCGTAGGTTGTCGATACTCCCCAGCCTTTCTTTGTAACACCCATAAGAATGATAAAAAAGATACTGACGGCAATTGAACCCTGAGCCAGCGTCCACGGTTTTACAAAGATATGGTTGTAGGTTTCTTTGCTGAACAGCCGGTAATTTTTACTGTCGAATGCGTCTGTCTGCTCCTGCATCGTTTCCGTATCGCAGGCTGTATATGTCTTTCTGAGTTTCCGTCTGCGTTCGTAATAGAAAGACAGTGAAACGACCGTTCCGCAGAACAGCGCCGTCAGAAACAATGCGCCCAGATACCCGTGCATGCCGTCCCATTTGAACAGATCCGGCAGAAATACACCTCCGGAAAATTGCTGTGCCGTCGACGAATTTATCCATGAATTTTTAACCCACGAAGCGGCGTGCTGTGCGGGAAACCCCAGAAAAACGCCGATACAGAAAAAAACGAGTGTAACAAAGGCCCTCGGGAACCCCAGCGAGAGATCCTGCAGTACACCGGAAGCGCAGCAGGAAGAAAGTGCCATACCGAAACCGAACATTGTACCGCCGAGCAGCAGCCCGAGGTTAATCGGATGAACAGACAGTTTATAGGTTGCCGGATCGCCGCCGACTAAAAGAGCGGTCATCAGCAGGCAGGTGACGAACATCATCAGCATGAGCGCGCGCAGTAATTTTGTAGAACCTGTGCGATATGCGCGGTTTACGCTGCCGGCGAATCCGGAATAAGCCCTCATCAGCGAATAGCCGAAGCCAATACCGACCAGCAGGCGAAACAAAATAATCGATTTAAAAAGCAGTGCACCCGCTGCTAATACAGCCACGAAAAGCAGGCTGCCTGTGATTTGTTCTTTTTTTTGCATGATAGTTTTTATATTCCTCTTTTTACGTTATTCATAACGGTTTTTGCCGGTAACTACTGATCCGGCGGCAGCGCCCGAAAGATATCATTCTAGCGAATAATTTTCATTCGGCGGATGAATGAGTTTTAAAATATCTTTTTTCAGTTTACGGTATTCGGACCTGCAGCCATCCAGTTCCGGGTCCCCTGCCGAAATACGATTTGTAAAATCAGCATGAAATTCGTCCAGAATTCTTCCCGGTCTGTCGGAAAGTACAACGATTCTGGTTGCAAGCCGCAATGCTTCATCAACGTCGTGTGTAATAAGAAAAACGGTATTTTCTGTCTGATGCCATATTTTCCGCACTAAAGACTGCATGTTCTGCCGGGTAAAAGCATCCAGTGCGCCGAACGGTTCATCCATTAAGAGAATCCGCGGATGATTTACCAGCGTTCTCGCCAGCGCGACCCGTTGTTTCATTCCGCCGGAGAGCTCATAGGGCCGGTTGCTTTCAAACCCCGTTAACCCGACGAGATCGATATATTTTTTTGTCAGCGTATACCGTTCGCCGACCGGAATTTTTCTCATTTTCAGACCGAACGCAATATTATCCTTCACATTCAGCCAGGCATATAACGTCGGGGATTGAAAAATGACTCCCCGGTGCCAGTCCGGTCCTTTTATAACTTCGCCGTCCATACGGACTTCGCCGGACGTCGGGTGAAGAAATCCGGCGATGATTCTCAGCAGGGTGCTTTTACCGCAACCGGAAGGCCCCAGAATTCCGATAAATTCCCGCTCGCTGACATCGAGTGTAATCGACTGCAGCGCGGTGACACCGTCTTTATCTCTGGTGCCCGGGTATTGATAATTCACCTGACGGAGCGAAAGCAGCGTATTCTCAGTATCTTTTTTCTGTGCCGGAGCTGCGGTTTCCATTTATTTTTCCTGTAATGCTTCCATAACGAAGGATGGATTTACCGCGGCCTCAAAAGTCGCGGGGTCCGGTTTAGAAGCAAGGCTCTTCTGTTCATATAAAAAGTCCGCCATATCCGAAAGTGATTGTACCATGTGTCCTTTTTTGTCGTTCGTTCCCAGATAGGCTGAATCAAGCTGCTGTTGCGCCGTCAGCCAGATGGAACCCTGCATTTGTTTTTGTGCGTCCGATTCGCTGATGTTGAGAGATTTTGCGACGGCCTGAATGGCATCAGACGGATTGTTTTTATATAATTCAACCGCCTTGTCGAGCGCCCTGATATAGCGGACCACAAGATCCGGATAGTGCGCTGCAAATTCTGTCCGGACAATTTCCACGTTGGAGGTTGTGACTCCCTGTGCCGCAAGATCTTTGCTGGAAATAATCGGTGTTCCGTCTTTCAGCAATTCGGTAAGCGTCGGCTCCCAAACATATGCGGCATCAATATCGCCTCTGAGCCAGGCAGCATAAATATCCGGCGGCTGCATATCAAAAAGGGTAACGTCTTTATCTGCAATCTGATTCAGTTCCAGCGCCCTGAGCAGACTGTAATGCGATGTCGACGAAAAAGGTGTGGCTACTTTTTTCCCGGCTAAATCTTTTACCGATGCAATGGATGAACCTTTTTTAGCAACTAACTGCTCTGCATCGCCCAGTACTTCATGAACCCAGATCATCTCTACATCCATACCGCTTGCAATGCCCAATGCTGCTGAAGAGGAACCGAGCAGCGCGAAATCAATATCTCTGGAGACCATTGCATTTCTAATATCACCTGCCTGGAATTCTATGACATTGACTTTTACGCCGAGTTCGTTTTCAAAATACCCTTTCGCAATGGCAACCCGTTCATCGTCGGGAATCTGTTGTGTTCCGATATTGACTACCTTCGGCAGCGACGGCCCTGCCGAAGTCTTTGTTTTAGAAGCCGCACACCCGGTCACGGCAAGAAGACTAGCCGCGGCAGCGACGGCCCTCAGTTTATTTTGAAATTTCATTTTTATCAGCTCCTCTGAACCGTTTTACTATTATTGAGCCACAGTGGCTCTTGTTTTTTATTCTTTTCCCTTCCAGGGAACCACGATGTGTTCAAGAATTCTGATTCCTCTATCCAGAAGAATTCCGGTAATTCCCATAATAATGATCCCCAGAAAGACAATATCGCTTCGTAAATATCTGCTGGCATCAAGAACCATCCATCCGATGCCGGAGGTTGCCGCGACCATTTCCGCCGATACGAGCGTCGTATACCCGACACCCAGCGCGGTACGGACTCCGGTAAAAAGATCCGGCAGACAGGCCGGAACGATGATATGGAAAAATACCTGATGCCTGGTTGCGCCGATAGTATATGCGCTGTTAATATAATCTTCGTTAATACCGATCACGGCGGAGACGCAGGAAACATAAATCGGTGCAAAGCATGCCAGGAACAGGAGCGCAATCTTTGACTCATTTCCGATTCCAAGCCAGAGCACCAGGATTGTGTAATACGCAAGCGGCGGCAGCGGCCGGTAAAATTCTATTATCGGTTCCCATACGGCCCGTATTTTAGAATTGAATCCGCTTGCCAGACCAAGCGGAGCAGCCACGATAATAGCTCCGGAAAAAGCTGCCAGCAGTCTTCCCAGACTGGCTCCGAGATGCTGCAGCAGGGTATGATTTTTATAACCGTTGCGTACTATTCCGGTAAAAGCTGTCCAGACGGACAACGGAGCGGGAACCAGCTTCGCATCAACCAGATGAAAAGCGGTAACACAGAACCACACTGCAAAGAGAATTGCAACGGTTCCGGCCGTAATTGCCTTCTCGCCTGCCTTTTGTCTTTTTTTTATGATACTCTCTACCCCCTGCATGTCTACTAACTATATCACGATTTAGGTTCCCGGAAAAGAGAAACAAACCAATATTTTAATAAATACAAAAATGATGTGAATATAGTACAATGATGATATGAATATAGTACGAAAAACAGCGGGAACCTGTGATAATTGAAAGATTACTGCCGGGAATTTGAAATAAAAAAGTCCCTCCTGAAGAGGGACTTAAAAGCGGATGAAGGGAGTCGAACCCTCGTCATCAGCTTGGAAGGCTGAGATAATGAGCCGTTATATGACATCCGCATAGGTAACGTCTTTGCTCGTTACGATTGTTACTATAACAAAGCGTCGAAAAAGTGTCAACACTTTTTCGACGTAAAACTAAAAATTACCGCTGATACCTGCCGAGCCGCCATGCTATTGCACGTTTAAGGTAGTCTTCATAATCGGCGCTTTCACCGATTCCCTTTCCCGGCGAATCGGAAATTTTGACGACCGGAACACCGTTCGCCTTGACGGTCTTCATGACGATATTCAGCGCAGGAACGATCGTATCATTGACGAAATAAGTCCCGATGCCGAATGCGATGCGGGCCTTGTCGTGAAATTCTTCGTATATTTTTCCCGCTTTTTCAAAATCAAGGTTGTCACTGAACAACAGCGTTTTTGTCCGCGGATCAATTCCAAGTTTTTTGTAGTGGTTCAGAATTTTATACCCCCACTCGAAGGGGTCGCCGGAATCGTTCCGCACTCCGGCAAAAAGCGTTGCATTTTTGATATCAAAATCGCGCAGAAAGCAGTCGGTAGTTATACAGTCGGTGAGTGCGATTCCGAGCTGCACCCCATACAGGTCATGCCAGTCATCCATAACAAATTTATTGGAATATGAAGGATTCCGTTCCGGATATCCCTGACCGGTGACCATAAAAACTTCATGAGCCATGGTTCCGACTGCTTTTATATGTTCTTTCATTGCGATGAGAACATTTGAAGTTCCGGAAAAAACAGAGTCGCCGAGCCGGTGTTCGCGGTCAGCTTTGATAAACATATTGATGATCTGATGCTGTATCCGGTAATTCAGCCGTCGTCTGGTTCCGAACTCCGAAAAGGCACCGATACAATACTTGTTTTTACCGAGATCATCTATTTTTTTTGCAGCCCGATCCAGTGCGGATTTTTCTATTTCCGCATAGCGGTCTTTATACTTATATTCATAATAAACTTCGTTAACAATCGCCAGTACAGGAATTTCATAATACATGGTAAGAAACCATGGACCGGCAGTCCGGATATTAAGGCCGCAGTCAGCGTCCGTATCGATAAGGAAGTGATCAAGTTTCGGCTGCCAGACAGATAGAAACGAGATATAACCTTTATCTAACCATTTTATCGAAGCGAGATATTCCAGTTCCTTTCTTGTGAACTGAAGCGTACAGTACAGCGCCAGCTGATTTTTTATTTCTTTCACCATATCAGGAGTGAAATACACATCGGCATTCCGGCAGACGAATTTCCATTCGACATTTGCATCACCGTATTTACGCATTGCAAGCTGTCCCATGCTGAATTTATAAAGATCTGTATCGAGAAGACTTGTTATAATCTGTTCCATGTTTTTACTCCATCTGACAGAAGTATTAAAATATGGTTAACTTTCTGTCAGATTATCATAACAGGAAATCGATACGGTATCAAGAATGATTTTTACGGATTTCCGTCCATGCTATTTCGGCGGCATTCTGTTCTGCAGCTTTTTTACTTTTTCCTTCGGCAGGACCGAAGAAACTGTCTCCCAGATGTACGACTACGTGAAAAGTTCTGTCGTGATCGGGGCCTGTTTTACGTATCAGCTCGTAAACCGGACATTTTTTATATTTTTTCTGGTAAAATTCCTGCAGCATCGTTTTATAGTCTTTTTCACCTTTATTCTGTTGAACTTTACGAATTTCAGGAATTATAAACGAGAGAACGTAGGATTCCGCCGCCTTATATCCCGAATCCAGATAATAAGCTCCAATAACGGCTTCCATACAATCTGCAAGAATGGCTTTCTTTTTACGGCCGCCGCTCATCTCTTCCCCCCGTCCGAGGACCAGCATCGTATCTATACCGATCCGGCGTCCGATGGGAGCAAGCGTGTTTTCCGATACAACGACCGCTTTTATTTTGGCAAGATCGCCTTCCGGATTTTCCCGCATGTCCTGATACAGAAAGGCTGCCGTTGCCATACCCAGTACCGAATCACCGAGAAATTCCAGACGTTCATTATTGCAATAATGATTCTGTGTATTTTCATTTGAATAGGAACGATGATGAAAGGCGAGCTCCAGAAGTTCAAAATTATGAAATTTAAGTTTCAGGGGGCGACAAAAAGCTTCAAGTTCTTTCTTCCTTTCTATACTTAAGTTGTTGTCTCTGCAAAACGGCGATCTCATACATGCCTCCGTGACATAAAAAAAACACAGATTCACTACCTTCCGGTTTGAATCTGTGTTTTATAAAGGATAAGAACTGTTCAGTCTTTATTTCTTTTCCTGTTCTGATTTGATGAAATCGTAAGCATCTTTTACAGTTTCAAACTCGTTTGCCTTTTCATCCGGAATACTGACGCCGAGCTCTTCTTCAATAGCATAAACGAGCTCGTAGGTATCGAGACTGTCAGCTCCAAGGTCCCCACGGAAAGATGACTCAAGTTTGATTTTACTTTCATCAATCTCAAGCTTTTCTGCAATAAGTTTTTGAATCTTGTTAAACAATTCGTCCATTTTAGTCTCCTGACCAGTGATTAGCCGTTGCTTTCAGGTGTTATTACCTGACGCCCGCGATAAAAACCGCATTTTGGACATACATGGTGCGGAAGCACGAGATTCCCGCAATTGTTACATTCAACAAGCTGCGGAGCATCAAGATGCATATTTACACCACGTCGTCTTCTTGTAACGGCTTTAGAAGTTTTCGCTCTAGGTACTGCCATATATTTTAACCTCGCTATAAGATTTGTTACCGATATAACGAATTAATAATATAACATATTCCAATCGAGTGTCAATGCATTATAACAAAAAACAGTTTTTTGTCAAACACTTTTTAAAAAAATGTCATAGTAAAATCAGGTTTACCGGCGGATAACAATTATTTACTGAATTTCTTATAAAGTGCTTCAGCGATAAGCGGCGGAACCATTGCCGATATATCACCGCCAAACTGTGCAAGTTCCTTTATTGAACTTGATTTTACGATGGCATATTGCTGAACCGACGGTATAAAGAGCGTTTCTATCGTACTGTTCAGAGAATGATTCATCATAGCAAGATCGAATTCATAGGCAAAATCGTTCGCGTTTCGTATTCCGCGGATAAGCACCTTTGCTCCTATCCGCTGAGCATAATTTACGATAAGGCTGTCAAAAAGTATTACGTTTACATTTTTATACGGTTCGGCGAGCGCCTTCATCATTGAAAAG
>JALCCK010000032.1 GCA_022640795.1 Treponema sp. | reverse complement strand
TTTCCTCCATTTTCGATTACACTTCGCAGTGCGCCGAGTTTTTCATTTGTTTCTTCCCATTCGCGCTCCGGTTGGCTGTCATAGACTATGCCGCCGCCTGCCTGCAGCGTCCAGATATTATCCTGCTTCAGTGCACACCGGATGGCGATACAGAAATCAAGATCTCCGTTCGTTTGTATATAGCCGACCGCTCCTGCGTAGAATCTCCGTTTTGTCTTTTCGAGCCTGCTCAGAATCTGAATGGCATTGATTTTCGGTGCGCCGCTGACCGTACCTGCAGGAAATGCGGAACGGAGTACCTGTATCGGACGAATTCCCTTTTTTACCGTACCCGTAACATCACTTACGAGGTGTATGACGTGGCTGAATTCTTCACATTCCATAAAACGGGTCACTTTTACGGATCCCGCAATACAGACTCTTCCGAGATCGTTGCGGGCGAGATCAACCAGCATCAAGTGTTCTGCTTTTTCTTTTGTATTGCTGCTCAGTTCCAGTTTGAGCCGTTCATCCTCAGCCTCATTTTTACCGCGCCGTCTGGTTCCCGCTATGGGCCGGATCGAGGCTTCTCCTTTTCGGACGCGGACGAGACTTTCAGGCGACGACCCGATGAGCTGATGATTTCCGAAATCAATGTACACCAGATATGGAGACGGATTCAATGAACGAAGCCGCCGGTAAATTTCCATCGCACTGGACGAACATTCAATCTGAAGTCTGCGGGATGGAACAGCCTGGAAAATATCTCCTGCGATGATATGTTTTTTCAGTTCCAGGACTTTATCGCAGTATTCTGTTTTCGATCGTTCAAGATCAGTTATGATGCGGCAGGTTTCCGGCCGCTCCGGGGGTTCCAGATAAGAAAAATCCATATCATTGAGTCGTTTTTTCAAATTCTCAACGGCTTTTTTCAGATCAATCTGATGTTCTGCATAATTAAAGGCAAAAATATGGATTTTTTCAGTGAAATGATCGAATACGATATAGACGTGACCGACGATAAATTCCGATTCAGGTATGTGCAGCTCGTCGATTTGCGGTGCAAATAGTATTGTGTCACAGCGAGCAGAGAATTCATAGCTCAGGTACCCTATCCCGGAAGCTGGTACCGGTATATCGGCAGGCGGATTGGGGTTCTGTTCTGCCGTGTAGAGTAGTGCATCGAGTATATCCGGTTTTTTGTTTTGTCCGACTGCACTTTTGCTTTCTCTACCGTCTGACGGATTGTACGGAACCCGCCGACCATCGATGATGAAAGCAATTCCTTCATCATCTTCAATAATACGAAATGCTTCTTCTGTCATTAGAATGGAATATCTGTCCTTTCCCCGTGAAAAACTTGCCGATTCGAGAATCGCTTTTGCACCTATTTTTCTGGCGAGTGAATATGGTGTGTATCTCTCGCACGGAAGTGAAAGATATATATTATCTGCACGTTTCTGCATATACTAAACCTCTGTTGTTTCTATATAAAGTAATACTCTATTACGGATGAGTATACCGAAGCTTCCTGTATCTGTCAATAGAAACAAAGAGAACTTTGTAAAATTATGATTGTCGCGTATAAAGTTTCTTTTAGCAATATTTTTTCTATTGCACTAACAAAACGTTCTGGTTATACTGATACCTAATGCAGCGGCACTTGTTTAATTCCGGAAATGTTAAATTATTTGCCTATTTTATTAGTTTATCGATTTTCGGCTCGTTTTTTTTTCAACTTCCATTTTTGTATAAATCGGGAAATCCTGTCCCATATGTCGATGGGCTGTTTACCGCTGTTTCTGCACTGTGCGTTACAGGATTAAGTACGGTTGATATGAGCGTGTATACCCCGGCCGGATTTATGGCGATTCTTGTTCTTATTGAGGCTGGCGGGTTAGGACTTGTTTCTTTTTTCCTTCTTTATATTTCATTTTCATCAAAAAAGATGTCTCTTGTCAGCAGAAAAATTGTTCGTGATTTTTTTATAGATGATGTTGATTTTAATCCGACAAGAATAATTCTGAGAATTGTCGGATACACACTTTTGATACAACTGGTAGGGAGTTTTTTACTCTCATTTGAGCTCAAGAAGACAGGTGAAGTTCATAATTGGTTTTATGGAATATTTCTCTCTGTTTCAGCGTTTTGTAACGCCGGTTTCTCTCCGTATTCTGACAGTCTGCAGTCATTTTCCGAAACAATTGCTATTCCGGTGACAATAGCGATTCTTATAATTGTCGGCGGACTCGGTTTTACCGTTTTACAGAACGTCGTTCAATGGATAGGCTCCCGGCTGAGAGGTAGAAAACGGACACATCTTACGTTGCACAGCAAGATTGTTTTTTTTATGACGGCAGTGCTTATAAGTCTGGGCCTGCTTGTTTTTTTTGTCGCTGAAAGCAATAATGCTTTTAAAGGAGAGTCAGTAGGAAAAAGAGTCCTTTTAAGTTTTTTTCAGTCTGTTACAACACGAACTGCAGGATTTGAAACTCATCCTCAGGCAGGTTATACTCCCCTCACGAAGATTCTTTCCTGTGTATTCATGTTTATCGGTGGTAGTCCCGGTTCAATTGCGGGTGGCGTCAAGACAACGACATTCTTTCTGGCTCTTTGTTTTGCCTTTCGTTCTCCTTCAGACAGAATGTATTTCAGCATGTTCCGGCGTGATATATCGTATGATGTTATAAAAAAAGCAGTAGGAATTGTAATAAAAAGTATGTGTTTTATTCTTCTGATGTTCTGCCTTCTTATGATTTCGGAAAAGGCAAATATGCTTTCCGGTGTTATGTCGGAAAATTCCATCTTTTTTGAACTTATTTCAGCATTCGGAACAGTCGGCCTGTCGGAAGGTATCACCGCCAGTTTTACGCTCTGGGGAAAAATTGTCCTGATCCTGACTATGTTCGCGGGCCGGACCGGTATTGTCGCTATGGCAATTACTCTGCATAATACAAATTATCTGAATAAAGTTGCAGATTATCCGCTTGAAACAGTTCTTGTCGGGTAACAGGAGGTAAATTTTGGTTTCTATAGCTATTATAGGTTTAGGCAGATTTGGCTGCCGTGTTCTTGAAGAGTTTGAACATATTGATGCAGATATAATAATTGTTGATAAAGATCGCGAAATTGTCGAAAAATATAAAGATAAAGCTCGTGATGCATATATTACTGATGCAATAAACGATGTTTCCTTAAAGAAAATAATACCAGACGATATTGATTCTGTCATAATTGATTTGGGAAATCAGCTTGAATCATCAATACTCGTTACAAACTATCTGCATAAAATGGGTGTGAAAAGGATTATTGTAAAAGCACTATCCGATGAACATGGTGAAATATTAAAACTTGTTGGAGCAACACTGGTAATTTATCCAGATCTTGATGCGGCTATGCGTATTACCCCTGTGATTGCATCTTCCGCACTTTTTAATTACATGCAGGTTTCGTCCCGTTTTATTATCGCGGAAGTAATTGTAAAAGATGACCTTACCGGAAAAACACTAGCTGAAAGCAAACTCAGAAATACCTATAATTTAAACTTGATTGCCTATCGAAAGAATCCTGCAGAAGAGTTCAGCTTTGTTCTTGATCCTTCTTTCAGATTCGAGAGCGATATGCGTTTACTTGTTGCCGGTTCCGACTCGGCCATGCAGAAATACCTCGGAGAAGAAAAATTGTCCAAGCAGGTAAAAAACAAGAATTTCTTATCCAGACTGTTTATTCGTAAATAGTTGGGACAAAGCATCTTGACAAAAGGTGCCGTTATCAGTATATATGAATATATGTTCAAACGTTTCTTAATAAGAGGCATCTATGCCTGAGGTCCAGTTCGAAAAAATACCCGGTGGTTCTCTGTATTGTGGTGATTCAGCAGCGGTTGAAAAATTGCTGGATGATCTGCCTGATGAAGAACGGTTTTTTAAATTGGCAGATTTATTCAGAATTTTCGGTGATTCAACACGGCTTAAAATTCTTTATGCACTTCTGAAAAAAGAATTATCAGTAAATGATATAGCTTCGATGCTTTCTATGACGCAATCGGCAATCAGTCATCAGCTCAGGGTTTTAAAAACAAACGGTCTGGTGAAATTCCGAAGGGATGGAAAATCGATAATATATTCGTTGGCGGATTCACATGTATCGCTGATATTGAGTCAGGGAATGGATCATATCTGTGAATAATTCACAATTTAGTGGTAGTAAACAATGGATGATGTAAAAAGAGACAGAAATTTGGCCCATTGTACAGATGAGTGTTGTTCCTGTACCTCAAAAATATATGTTGCTGATGAGCAGCCGGAAGGAAACGGATTACTAAGAATCATTATCGCTGCAGTTATTTATAGCGGTGCTCTTATTCTGTATTATTTACCGAGACTGCGGAATAACGTATCGGTATTTTCAGGTACGGCTACGGTTGAAATTGTTCCTGCATTGAGCCTTGTATTATTTCTTATTTCGTATCTTATCTGCGGATTCAGTGTTGTGAAACGAGCGGTCAAAAATATTCTTCATGGGAATATTTTTGACGAAAATTTTTTGATGAGTGTGGCTTCGCTTGGCGCTGTTACTATAGGTCAATATCCCGAAGCTGTTGCGGTCATGCTTTTTTATCAGGTTGGTGAATACTTTGAAGATTTTGCGGTAGGTCGTTCCCGGCGTTCAATTACCAACCTTATGAAAATACGACCGGATAAGGCTTTCTTAAAAAAGGACGGAAGAATTGTCCAGGTAGAACCGGAATCTGTCAAGATTGACGATATTATTGTTGTAAAACCGGGAGAACGAATTCCTTTAGATGGCATTGTAACTGCCGGAAAATCTTATGCTGATACTTCTTCCTTAACGGGAGAATCTGTTCCCCGTGAAATTTATGAAGGGTCAGAGGTTATGTCTGGCTATATAAATACTGTCGGAGTACTTGAAGTACGGGTTACGAGAGTATATGAAGAATCTGCTGTCTCCCGCATATTGAATCTTATGGAAAATGCGGTCGAATCTAAGGCGCGGCAGGAGCAGTTTATAACACGTTTCGCACGATTCTATACTCCTGCGGTGTGTATTGCCGCGCTGCTTGTCGCTGTTATTCCGCCGTTGCTGATACCTGCTGCAGAATGGCATACATGGTTGTATCGTGCTCTGATTTTTCTTGTTGTCTCCTGTCCCTGTGCTCTCGTTATTTCTGTTCCGTTGAGTTTTTTTGGTGGTATCGGTGCCGCATCGAGGGAAGGAATACTTGTTAAGGGAAGCAACTATCTTGAAGTTCTTGCACATGTTGATACGGCAGTGTTTGATAAAACGGGTACTTTAACAAAAGGTGTTTTTATAGTAACCGGCATACATCCTGCCAATAGCCTTCGGGTATCCTCTGAAGAACTTATTGCTATCGCGACTCATGCAGAATATTACTCAAATCATCCTATCTCCAGATCACTAAAGGCTGCACACCGGTGTGAAAGATGTGAAAAATGTATTATTGGAAATGTAGAAGAAATAAGCGGCCAAGGACTGCGGGTGCAGCTTGACGGCAGTATAGTCCTTGCAGGGAATCTGGCGCTTATGGAGTCGCAGAAGGTATCCGATATAGTTCCCTGCGAAAAAAACGATACAGGAACTATTGTCCATGTTGCTATAGACGGTGTGTATGTCGGCCACATTGTTATTTCTGATGAAGTAAAACCTTCAGCAGGTAAGGCTGTAATTGAACTCAAGAAAGCCGGTGTTACGAAAACGGTATTGTTAACGGGAGATACAAAAGAAACAGCTGAAAAAATTGCAAATGGACTTGGTTTTGATGCTTATTATTCTGATCTTCTTCCAGGTGACAAAGTCGCTCATGTTGAGAAATTGTTGAAAGAAGAGAAAAGAAACGGCCGGCTACTGTTTTGTGGAGATGGAATAAATGATGCACCGGTAATTGCCCGTTCTGACGTAGGCATTGCAATGGGTGGTTTAGGATCAGATATTGCGGTGGAAGCGGCCGATATCATTATTATGAATGATGAACCGGTAAAAATAAGCAGAGCCGTGAAGATTGCAAAACATACTTTGAGAATAGTATATGAAAATATAGGGTTTGCGCTTTCGGTAAAATTTCTTCTGCTTTTTTTGGGAGTTTTAGGACTAGCTGATATGTGGATGGCTGTCTTTGGAGATGTCGGTGTAACCTTTATCGCTATTCTGAATGCTATGCGGTTGTTGATACTGAAAAAAGAATAAGACTATTTGTCCCGTGGATTTGTTATTCCGTTTTTCGTGTTTTCACGGGATGAGTGATCGAAATTGTATTCAAAAGCAACATTATCCAAGGCGGCTTCAAAATCCTGCGAGAAGGAATTTAGCTTTTTCCGGAAACTATCTTTGATTTTCTCAGTTTTATCTTTTAACTGGAGTTCTGCGGGCATATACTTTGATTCAGAACTAATGAAGAGTAAAAATGTTTCGATTTGAAGTGCGTTCGATAGTTTTACCGCTGTTTCACAGCTTACCCATGCTTTCCCTCTTTCGAGATTTGCCAGTTGAGTGATTGATATTTCGGAAATTTCCGCCAGCCGTGCCTGTGTAAGGTTCTTCTGTTTTCTGTATTTTTTTATATTGTAACCTAAAATTAATTTCAGCTGGTCTTCGTGTACCATGAAATAATTTTAGTTCATTACCGTGAATAATAACATAAAGCAAAAATTAATATATTTATATTTATATTAAGTAATACTTTATTATTTCAATTGTAATCGCTGAATTTTCTGCTTATATCCTTAATTTGAAATTTATGGTATAATTTTTATATGATTTCATTGGTCGCGTTTCTAGGTAATTACGGGCAAAACTATGAGTTGACACGTCATAACGCTGCGTGGTTGTTCGGTGATTCGCTCCCCTTTGCTTCGAAACTTTACTGGCAAAGTGGTTTTAAGGGCAGTTATGCAACAGTATCCATGGCGGATTTTAATCAATGGGCTTATGAATATAAATTGGCGCTGAACAAAGACGGGCATCAACTAGTTGTTCCAGCTTCTGCCCCCGGAAAAATTTATTTTTTGCGGCCTGAAACCTATATGAATCTTTCCGGTGAAAGTGTTGCAGCATTTTCAAGTTTTTATAAACTGAAACCGGAAGAAATTCTTGTTATTCATGATGAGTTGGAACTTCCCTGCGGAACAATAAGCCTTAAATGGTCAGGTGGTCTCGGAGGACATAACGGACTTCGATCTGTGAAGAAATCTCTCGGTACTGCAGATTTCTGGCGGCTCAGATTTGGTATCGGGCGTCCTGAACATAATAATATTGCAGACTATGTGCTTGGACGCTTTACAGAAAACGAACAAAGTCTTCTTTCTCAGACTTTTTCGCTGGGGTCTATTTTGTTTGCCCGGCTGATTCTTTCTTCTGATCCTGCCCGGTTGCTTCCGGAATGGAACAAAAAAAAAATTCCGGCCTGACAGGGGAATTCCTGGATAATTATCTTGCCTGGCGGGAAGTGCACGGATATCCGCCGCCGGAGAAGGATGTGAATGCTCATTGGAAAGAAACTGTGGATGAAAGGATGAAGTTTTATATGAAAGAATCTGAACGAACGGAAAAAATTGCTCAAATTTCGGAAACCGCGGCAGCTTTTAATAGACTTTATGAAACTATCGGTGTTTTACGGGCTCCCGGCGGATGCCCGTGGGACAGAGATCAGACACCGCTTTCTATGCGGAGAGATCTTATCGAAGAGACCTTTGAAGCGGTAGACGCTATCACCAGCGATGATTCGCTGCACGCTGCGGAAGAGCTGGGTGATGTACTTTTGAACGCATCTTTAATTGCCTATATGTATGAACAGCAGGGTGATTTCAGTATTGCATCCATGTTGAACGAATTGTGCAACAAACTTATTCGCCGCCATCCGCATGTGTTTCCCGATAGTGACGGGCAAAGCTGTGTTACCGTTCCGGTCAGGGACCCTGAATCTGTTTTAAATCAGTGGGACCGGATAAAAGAAACAGTAGAGGGCAGGGGCCAGCGGAAAACGATACTTGACGAGGTTCCTGCGGGGTTTCCTCCTCTCATGCGGGCCTATAAGCTGCAAAAGAAAGCTGCTAAACGCGGTTTTGACTGGCAAAATCTGGAACTGGTTATTGAAAAAATTCAGGAAGAATTTGGAGAGGTTCAAGAGGCAGCGGACGAAGTCGAAGCCGGATCGATAAAACCTTTTTCTGCAAAAAGCGATGCTGAAAAAGATTCGTCGTTCCTGCATGTCGAAGAAGAACTGGGTGATCTGCTTTTTGCAGTTGTAGATTATTGCCGTCATCTTGGCGTAGATCCGTCCGTAGCTCTCAGCCGTACTAATAAAAAATTTTATGATCGTTTTTCATATGTAGAACAGAAGATGAAGGAGTCGGATATTCCGATGGATAATAATAATCTTGCGCGGATGGAAGGATTCTGGAATGAAGCAAAAGCTTTTGAATTGAAAAAAAATAAAGTGGACAACGAATTACGGTTTTAGTATTATACAATAAGAATGAATTAAACAGAGTATGGGAGAAATAATGGGAAATTTTAACGACCGGTCTTTTTACGACGGAAAAGAAGATGATGAAAAGAAGAAGATTCAGGATCAATTACAGGATCCGCTGACAGAAAAGTTTCTGAAAACCCGTCAGATTCTTCTTTCTGGTGAAATAAACAAAGATTTAGCGGAAAAAATCGTCCGGCAGCTTCTTATTCTGGAGGCTGACAGTGATAAGCCGATCAGTGTTTTTATTGACTCTCCCGGAGGAGATGTCGATGCAGGGTTCGCTATTTTTGATATGCTGCGTTTTATAAAGGCTCCTGTTACGTTGATCGGGATGGGACTTATTGCCAGTGCCGCTGCGCTGATAATTCTTGCGGTCCCGAAAGATCACCGCTGGGGACTTCCAAACAGTCACTATCTTATTCACCAGCCTATGAGTGGAATGAAAGGTGTCGCGACTGATATTGAGATTCATGCAAAAGAGATGTCGAAAACACGGGATAAATTGAACAGAATTATTGCTGATGCGACGGGAACACCTTTGGAACGGGTTGCAAAAGATACCGATCGGGATTACTGGCTTGATGCTGAAGAAGCGATTGATTATGGTATTATCAGTCGTATCATTGCGACGCGGAACGATTTTGAGAAATAGCCATTCCGCCTGAAAGTTTAATTGTAATAAACATTTTTTTATGATAAATTAATATATGATTTTCGATCTGAATGATGAGCTTTTGGATTCGATCATAGCGGCTATGGAAAACCAGAAGACTAAATTTTGGGTTAGTGCCGAGAAGAATTCTCTTGTAGAAGCTAATGATTCGGTTATTTCTGATGAAGATCTGTATTACGCATTACCGGAATGGGATTCCGCATCTGGCTTTACGTTGCGGAAGGATTTTGTAAATTTGATTTATGCTCCCGGTGTTCGTGACGAGCTGCAGCGGGTACTGCATTCAGGTAGGGGGGTGTTTAGAAATTTTAAAAATGTACTGAAACAGTATCCGGAATTTGACCGGAAGTGGCATTTGTATAAAACCCGTAAAATGCGCACCTGTGTCAGTGATTGGTATAATGAACTACGTGAATTATGGGGACTTGAAAAACTGGATCAGGAACCGGAAGAAACGGATGATCTTGTTCGGAACGATTTTGTATTTACTGCTTATGATCCCGCACGCGATAAGGAAATGATCGTATACGAACTGAAAAACAGTATGGTATTTTTTGATGACGAACTATCAGAACCCGTCTCGGATGCCGTAACTGCTTTATGGATATATCTGTTTGAATATGGAAATTCAGATTCAGTGGTCGGTTTTATATGCAGAAGCCAGACGGGAGAGTTCGTCGGCTTTATTTCTGCAGCTCCGTGTCCTTTAAATTCTGTACAGACAGTTTCATTAACCAGCTTTTTTGTCCTTGAAAATTATCGTGGGCTGGGAATAGGGAAAGAGCTTTTTTTTATGTGCCTCTCTACAGTACAGCGTCAAGGCTTTAAATGGGTTTTTATTACAGAGATGTTTATGCCCGATACTATGCTGCCGTTGCTGCAGCGTACAGGTTTTAAAGAATGTAAATCGGGTTTTGTGATGAATCTGACAGAAAAAAAAGATTTATTATAGGAGTTTAATTATCATGGCTTTTAAACATGAGAATGAATTTGATATGGAAAAGGTTGCTTCCTTTTTACAGGAGGCTGCCACTAAAGTAAAAAATGAAGAAAATCCGGAACTTTTGAATGAATTTAAGAAAGTGTACAAAAAAAACGTTCCGCTTTCTTTGCGTATGTATGTAGCGGCCTATCTGACGAAAGAAGCTCAGCGCACAGGCGGCAGATATTCTTCAAAAAGTCGCCGCAGCAACAGAGATGATTTTTCACTTGGCCATCGGAGTAATCGGGAAGATTTTTCATCACGGGACAAAACGACGAAACCGCGATCGAAATCTTTTGATTCGTCTGATTCCGAACAGCCATCTTCTGCTCCGCATCCTGCTCGGACTCCCCGGGTACAGATCGATGAGACATTGGCTACGACAATTTTTGTCGGAATTGGTCGCAACCGCCGTGTTTATCCCAGGGATCTTGTGGGGCTGCTTGTTTCCGTTGCCGGTATTGATCGTGATAGAATCGGCGATATACGGGTTCTTGCTAATTATTCCTTTGTTCAACTTTTTACTGATGATGCTGATAAAGTGATCGCGACTCTGAACGGATATGATTATCGCGGCAGAAAACTTTCGGTAAGCTATTCACGGCAGAAAGATGATTCCGGTAATTCTGTTTCTGGAACAGCTGCGGAGTCATCCGAAAAAATCGCCGGTGATAGTGGTGATTCGTCGGCGGAGGATGCGGCTGCATATGCTGCAGCCGAGAAGGCAGCGGTAAACAGGGAACCGTTTTCTGCTCCAATCGGCAAGAATGAATCGGATGAAACGCCGTCAGATAAATTCTATGTTTGAGATCGTTTTATTCTGAACGGATTGTAACACTCCGGAACTCGTACTTATACGAAGCCGGAGTGTTTTTTTAGAAAAGAGGAGGCTGAAAATAAAACCAGTTCTTATTCCCTCTGGTCCGTTGCATGTTAATACAGTGATTATTCCCGTTAGGGATCGGACTGTTTTTGTTATAGATCCTGCAGGCTGTTCTTTGACCCGGGATCAGGACTCGATAGTGGGATACTTGCGTACCCATGAACTGCAGCCGCTTTTTATTGCTCTGACACACGGTCATTTTGACCATGTGTCAGGATTATCGGAAATGATAAAAGCATTTCCGTCCTGCCCTATTGCGATTCATAAAAATGATGCAGACTGTATAGGTCCAACTTCTTCTGTACGACAAAGTAAAAGTCTCGAACAAATGGGACTTATTCAATTTTTGCCGGCTGTTTCGAATCTTCCTGCAGCAACCTGGTATCTGCAGGATGGCATGACGCTGGATAGTATTATACCTGATACGCTTGGTAGTAAATCATTATCGGAATGGCAGGTTATACATACCCCCGGGCATTCTGGAGGTTCTGTCTGTTTTTTTAATGAAACCGAGAAAATTCTTTTGAGTGGAGACACTGTTTTCTTTCATTCCTGCGGTCGAACAGACCTTTACGGCGGTAGTGAAACCGATATGGAGGCGAGTCTCCGAAAACTTATGAAGAAAATTCCTGAAAATGTACTTGTATATCCGGGGCATGATACTGCGGGATTTCTTTTTGGTGATAATTTTTAATATGGTAATTCGAAATCAGACAGGTCCGGAACCTGAAATTTTCAAAAAAGATTTAGAGCCGGTGGAATAAATGGTATATATTTATAGCCCCCGGTCAGCCTGCTTCTGATTTCGTAAAAGGTTGCGGTGTATTCGGTAGTACCGGCAGGATATCGCAGTAGTGCGAAAGACGGCGGCAACCCATTTCGGGGAATCGAGCAGCTGCCGGGGTTGAGATATAGGGGTCCTTTCTCCGCCCGGGCTGCAAGATGAGTATGGCCGAAAAGAACTATAGCAGCTGCAGCCGTTTCAGCTTCAGCTTTCAGTTTCGAAAGCCCCCAGTAAACATTCTGCATATACCCATGTACAAGATATATCTTGTTATTGCCAGCAACGAAACTGATGCTTCTTGGTATTTTTATTTCGTGGAAAAATTCTTTCCGGTCGTTGTCTCCGGGACAGAATTTTACGGGATATCTGTCGGAATCTCCATTCCCCCGTATAAGGGCTGCAACGGATGGAATACTCTGGGCCAGTGAAACATTCGTAAGTGATTTATTAAAAATTTCCAGTATATCGGATATTCCATCGCCGCAGAAGATAAGACAGTCGCTTTCAGGTCCGAAGTCTTTTACAATATTTTTTACAACAGCAGTTTGACCATGTGAATCGGAAAGAATCAGTAAGGTAATGTCTTTTTTTGTTTCTAGAGCCGCTATCGATTCCGGTGTTCCGAAAAGACCGTTATCGAGTTGTTTCAGTGCATTCATTATGAATAGAAACCTTCTCTTATTTTTTTAATACAAAATGATTTATTGCCTGTAGTCCTGTCTCCGGATCTACATATCTGCTTATCGGTTTATCACTTCCGACAATCTTTTGAACGATTGCATGCAACTGGTCGTTCTGCGGCAAAGGTTTGTGAAGCAAAGTAAGATAATGCACGCAAGATTCGATAATTGCCGGTACGTCATCAGAAGCTACCATTACCTGTTCTTCTTCTGTGAGATCCATTTTACCTGACAGCTGGGAATGTTCGAGGACAAAGTCGGACCCCGCTTCGATTCCGAGCACTTCATCCTGCGGAAAAAGAGAGAAGACCGGAAAAGGAATTTTACCACCCCACGAATCTTGAATTGCAGCAAGTGCTTTGTACGTATATTCGGGCGCACCAAGCGTTATAAGTCCTCCGATATTTTCATTTTCTAAAAGATTAGCTAGTATTGAAATTCTTACGGAGCCTCCGTAGTTAAAATCGTCGGGATAAATAAGCGGTAGTAGTGCCCCTCCGTCTTTTTTCAGTCCATATTCTTTTTCCAGAGAAGAAAGAATGGTTTGAATGAATTTTTTGTCATTATATCCGTATCCGAATAGAATACATATTTCTTTGTCAGCAGGCCGCCAGATCCTGCGCCCGGATATTTTGTTGTCATCCGGAACCTTTTTGATTTCAAGCTTCAGGCTTGCAGGATTTTTTCTTGCTGTTTTTTTTGTACAGGCACTGAAACACAGAACCGTTACTGCAAAGAACGGTAAAATAAACTGTTTTACAGATAGTCTTGATAACATTAACTTATAATAATGTATTTTTCTGATATTGAAAAGTGTCATCCATTTTGGTATTGTAGGGAGGTGAATATTGTTAAAGTTATATTAGAAATCATAGGAAGCCTCGGATTCCTTATGTACGGCATGAAGATGATGAGCGACGGTATTCAGAAGAGTGCCGGCGAAAGCCTTCAAAGGGCCTTAGGGCTCATGACAAGTAATCGATTTCTGGCGGTTTTTACCGGTCTTGTGATTACTATGATTATCCAGTCTTCCAGTGCTACGACTGTTATGGTTGTGTCGTTTGTGAATGCAGGGTTACTTTCTCTTACGCAATCCGTAGGTGTTATATTCGGAGCAAATATCGGTACAACGATAACGGCCTGGATAGTTGCACTCTTTGGTTTTAAATTTCATATAACGGCTTTTGCTGTTCCGGTATTCGGCATCGGCTATCTGTTAATCTTTATAAAAAGACTTCACAAGGAAGATCTCGGCGAAGCGCTCATGGGATTCGGTTTGCTTTTCCTTGGTCTGGGAATGCTTTCAAATACTGTTTCAGTCGACAGCAAAGATATGCTTTTTCTTACAAATCTGCAGAAAGGCGGTTACGGAGTCATCTGGCTGGGTGTTCTTATCGGCCTGTTGCTGACAATGCTGATTCATTCTTCCAGTGCTTCAACAGCGATTATTATTACGATGGCCTATAATCATCTTTTAACGTGGGAATTTTCGGCCGCTATGGTACTTGGCAGTAATATCGGTACGACAATAGATTCTGTCCTTGCTTCAATCGGGACAAAAGTAAATGCCCGTCGGGCAGCACTCGTCCACGTACTCTTTAATATTACCGGTACTCTTGTTGCCGTATTTTTTCTCCGGCCGCTTTTATCTCTGGTGGATTTTATTATCCCCGGCCCGGTTGAAAGCAATATTACTTATCATATAGCGATGTTGCATACTGTTTTTAATGTTCTTGCGACGTGTGCGTTTCTTCCCTTTACAAAGCAGATAGCTCATCTTACAGAGCGGATTATAAAGCCTCGTATTGATGAGGAAGAGGATGTTTATCGGCTTGAATTTACTGAGACGGTTGGAAAGGAGAATGCGGCAGCATATATTATACGTGCAGAAAAAGAAATCTCTGATATGACGGAAGTCGTAACTAGTATGTTCGATCGTATTCAGGAAGGATTCTCTGACCGCTCGCCGGAATTTATAGAAAAAAATGTCGATGCTTTGACAAAAAAAGAGAATTATGCCGATCAGATGCACGAACAGATTACCAGATATCTGGTCAATTGTACGCATCTTCCGATGAGCGATAATCAGCAGAATAACATAAATGTAATGATCCAGATTGTTGATAATCTAGAGAGCATGACGGACGACTGTTTCAGTGTAACAATGCTGTTAAAGAAGAGTATTGAAAAGAAAATGCTGTTTCCGCAGGAAGATTTTGACCGGCTTATTCCCTATGTCGATCTTGCGCGGGAGTTTCTCCAATTTATTCAGAAGAATATAAACACTCATTTGACTTCGGAAGAAGTACAACTTGCCGCTGAAATAGAAGACCAGATTGACCTGTTCCGAAAGAACCTCAAAAAAGTTGCCCGTAAGCGACTTGAAAGCGGAGCGGATGTTAAATCAGAATTGCTGTATATAGATCTTGTCAGACAAATAGAAAAGATCGGTGACAGGGCTTATAATATTTCTTTTGAACTAGGCCAGACAAAGTAGCAGTAACTTCGTGCTGGAGAATTAGGTATTAACGCAGTTAACATAAAAAATTCATACTATTTAAAATAGTTTTAACAACAAACTAACACCAGAACTCTATCGTGCTGAGGAGATTTTAGCAAAAGGAGTTTTGATGATGAAAAGGGTACTTTCTGTTATTGTTACAGTGGTGCTGTCTGCTGCACTACTTACTGCAGGTGGCTCAAAAGATACTGCAGCTACCACGAAGAAGACAGATGGCGGCAGAATTGAAATTACATTCTGGCATATTTTTGGTGATGCTAAACGCCAGGGATGGATTCAAGGCGTTGTAAAATCATTTAATGAAAGTCAGAACACCTATACGGTTGTTGAAGAAAATAAAGGTTCGTACCGAGACTGCATACAGGCCGCAATCCTTGCAGCAAAACAGGGTACAGCCCCGTCTTTGGTTCACATAGCAGAAGCCGGGTCGCAGCTTGCGTATGATACCGGTATTTTTACGCCGGTTGGTGAAATAGGTTCATTCGATACCAGCGATTATATTCAGCCGGTTTTGAATTACTATACCATCAATGGAAAAGTAAATTCTATTCCATTTAATTCTTCTTCACCGGTACTGTATATTAATGCGACAATGCTTGAAAAGGCAGGTCTGCCGGCAGATTATGTTCCTGCTACTTTTAGTGACATGATAAATGCCTGCCTCAAGGCTCGAAAAGCAGGTGTCCCTGATGCTAATATTTCTGTCAGTCTGAATGGCTGGTTTTTTGAGCAGTGGCTTTCGGAACAGAATGCCTGTATGTTTAATAATGGTAACGGACGTACTTCCCGTGCAACCGAAACATTGCTGACATCTCCCGCTGCAATGAAAATTGCACAGTTCTATGCTGCTATGCGCGACAACAAAGTGTATACGTATACGGGTAAATTTGAAGACTGGTCTGGCAGTGATGCCATTTTTACTGGTGGTAAAGCAATGTTTCATATTACTTCAACGGCAGATCTTGTCAACATAACAAATGCTGTGGGGACTTTGTTCGAACTGAATGTTGGTCTGCTTCCTATAGCGGATGAAACTGATCGGAATGGAACTGTTATCGGTGGTGGATCTTTATGGGTCTGTAAAAACAGTGACGAAAAGGTCTTGAGAGGAGCCCGTGATTTTGCACTGTATCTTACAAATACGAAAAATATGGCTGAATGGCATAAACTTACCGGTTATTACCCGGTCCGCAAATCATCAGTCGATCTACTGAAAAAAGAAGGCTGGTTTGATTCTGACGCCCGTCAGCTTGTGGCTTTTAATCAGTTGCTCAATACGAAAGTGAATGAAGCTTCTGCGGGCGGTCTTGCCGGTTCCGTCTACGACAATCGTACTATAATAGAAGAAGCTCTTCAAAAGATTCTGAATGGAACATCGCCTGAATCTGCCATGACGGAAGCGAAGAAACTCAGTGATGCTAAACTTGCAGAATATAATGCAAACGTTCTGTAAAGGATAAAAATGGCTTATATTCATCGAGCTGTTTTCAGGGGACGATTAGTCCCCTGGCTCTATCTTTTACCAACTATATGTGTCCTTGTTGTTTTTATTTATTATCCGGCACTGAAATCTATCGTTCTCTCGTTATATCGTAGTAATTTTTTTTTAGGGACCCGCAAATTTATCGGATTGGAAAATTTTAAGAATCTTTTGAGCGGTCCGGTTGCACCCGGATTCAGACAGGTCTTTATACAGACTATTTTATTCAGTAGCTGCGTCGTTTTTTTTGGCATTGTAATGGGACTCTTCCTCTCGATACAGGCGAATAAAAAAATCCATGGGGCGAGAATTTACCGATTGCTGCTCATCTGGCCGTTTGCTCTGTCTCCTGCTGTTGCCGGTACGATTTATACATTTATGTTCAATCCGGAAGTTGGAATCGTTAATGAATTTCTGCATGCTGTTTTTCGAATAGAACCGGCATGGCTTTCAAGCCCTATTTCTGCATTTTTTGTTACTGCTGGTGCTGCCGTATGGAAGAATCTCGGCTATAACATTGTATTTTACCTTGCTGCTCTGCAGAGTGTTCCAAAAGAACCTCTGGAAGCTGCTGATATCGACGGAGCCGGAGGCTGGCTCAAATTCAGGCATGTCCTTGTACCACTATTGAGCCCGACGACCTTTTTTCTTCTCTTTACGAATCTGACGTACAGTTTTTTTGATTCGTTCGGTATTATCGATGTTCTCACAAAAGGAGCTCCTGTCGGGAGGTTCCCATTTGACAATGCAGGTGTTACGACTACTCTTATGTATAAGGTTTTTCTCGACGGTTTTGGTGGTTCAAGTAATATGGGCTTTGCGGCGGCAGAAAGTGTCATTCTCATGATTCTTGCAGCTGTGGTTTTAGGACTGCAGTTCGGTTTATTTGGGAAGAAGGTCAATTATGATACATAGAGAAGAAAAGATATGGGTTCATGCCGTACTTGTTGTTGCCTGTTTTATGATCTGCTTTCCGGTTGTTTTTGCACTGGTAAAAGCTTCTCAGTCTATGTCCGTCGTTACCTCATCGTCCCTGTTTCCGGGAAAGGAACTTCTCCCTAACATTCGAACCGTCTGGACAGAATATCAGATTGGGATGTATATGCGGAATTCTTTTTTTATTGCAATCTGGGTGACTGGCGGTAAAATCATCCTGTCGCTACTGGCAGCGACGGCGATTGTTTTCTACGATTTTAAAGGGAAAAGATTTATTTTTGGTTTTATCATCTGTACCCTCATGATGCCGACGGAAATTATGATTCTGGGGCTATTTGAAGTCGTAAGCTATAAACCGGCTTCAAGTCTTTCAAAATTCCTGATGTGGTTGTTTAATCCGAAAGAATTTCTTTTTTCCCCTACGAAATTCGGATTGGGACTCGGTGATACACGTCTCGGAATAATTCTGCCGTTTCTCGCTTCGGCTACCGGAGTTTTTTTATTCCGCCAGCATTTTATGTCCATCCCGCTCTCTATTGCGGATTCTGCCCGAATGGACGGCGTGAATTCGCTGGAATTCCTTTGGTTCATTCTGACTCCGATGAGTAAAAATACGATCGGTGCACTGACAGTTATACAGTTTGTCTATGTCTGGGATCAGTATATATGGCCGCGGATAATTATCAGACACAACAGCAGTCAGGTAATACAGGTTGGCCTCAGTGCTATTACCGGAGCCGGAGATTCTATTTTGTGGAATCAGGTTATGACCGGATCTCTTTTAGCTATGGTTCCTCCTCTTCTGGTTTTCGGTGTTCTGTACCGGGCCTTTATGAAAGGCTACGCGCTTTCTTCGGATAAGTAAGAGAATCGGATACGGAATGTAAAATAAAAAAATTACAATAACCAGCAGAAAAGCATTTTTCTGCTGGTCATAAAGAACGTTACGGACAATTTTGTCATGTATTTCTATAGAAGCGTATTTGGGATTTCTTATCCGACGACGGCTCTGATATAGACATCTTTTTTGTTGTTGACCGGTTTTACCTGGCAGCCGTTTATATCCGGATTGCTTCCATTTTCGGGATATAATACCACGTTTCCCGTATTGTTTTTGTTTTCTACAGTGATATGATACGTTGCCCCGCGAAATATCCGGGTGATGTGTGCTGTTTTTATAAAAGAAGGAAGTCTTGGTTCTATATGGAGTCCCGAATACTCGGGGCGGAGTCCGCAGATATATTGAGACAATGCAACAAAATTCCAGGCTGCAGTTCCTGTCAGCCAGCTGTTTTTCGCTTCTCCGAACCGTCCTGCGTGCTTTCCTGCGATCATTTGTGAGTAGACATACGGTTCCGTGCGGTGCAGATCACTTATATCTTCAATGTAGGCAGGGGCTATTTTCCGATAATGTTCAAAGGCTTCGTCAACCCTGCCGGTAAGTATTTCGCCGATCATGATCCACGGATTATTATGACAGAAAATTCCGCCGTTTTCTTTGTACCCCGGAGGATATGAGGAAATCTCCCCGAGTTCCAGATGATATTTGCTGTACGGTGGTTCGACGAGACAGATACCGTATTTTGAATCCAGATATTTCTTTACGCTATTCAGAGCCTGTCCCGGATAGCCTTGGTCAGCCCCGATTTGAGCCATTGCACCGAATCCCTGTGATTCTATGAATATTTTACCTTCCGTACATTCTTTTGATCCTATTTTTCTTCCCGTATCGTCATATGCCCGAATATACCATTCGCCGTCCCACCCCGTTTTACAGATTTGCTGCTGCATTTTTTCTGCCTGATCGGCTGCATAAGCGGCTTCATCAGTTTCACCTCTGATGCGACACATTGCCTCGTAATCTGGTGCGATGAATACGAACATTTCCGCGATAAGAACTGATTCAGCGTGATTTCCGTCCTTGTTTGTACAGGTCTGGAAAGAGTCGTTGGGATTGCTGCTGAAACAGTTTAAATTGAGACAGTCGTTCCAGTCGGCACGGCCTATGAGCGGCAGCCCGTGCGGCCCGATATGGGTTGTTATATATCGGAAGGAGCGTTTGAGGTGTTCGAAGAGTGTTGCCCGGTTGTTGTCATCATTATCAAACGGCACCTGCTGGTCAAGAAAGTCTGTGTCTCCGGTTTCTCTGATATAGTTTCCGACGCCGAGAATTAGCCACAGAGGATCATCGTTGAAATTGGAGCCTATGTCAGCATTCCCCCGTTTTGTCAGCGGTTGAAACTGGTGATATGCACTACCGTCCTCAAATTGCGTTGCAGCAACGTCGTAAAGCCGTTCCCGAATTCGTTTTGACGGCAGCTGATGTGCGACGCCGAGCATATCCTGGCTTGTGTCGCGGAATCCTATACCTCTGCCGATACCACTTTCAAAATAACTTGCAGAACGGGCAAAATTATAGGTTACAACACATTGATACTGGTTCCAGACAGCCATGCGGTCAAGCTTTTCGTCTCCCGTGTTTAACGTAAAATGGGAAAGTACGCTACTCCAGTACTCTTTCAGGTCCCTCAGCGCTTTACATACACTGTCTTCTGACTGAAACTGTTCCTGCAGTTTATAGGCCTTTTCCTTATTTATAATACCTCCTGTTTCATTTGTTCTGAGAAGGTTTTTGCTGTTTGCCCCTTGTGCGGTGGTGAGTGCCCATTTGTGATCTTCATCATTTTCAATATAGCCAAGTATGAATATATATGTTTTCTTTTCTCCCGGATTGAGTGTTACCGTTATCCGGTGGCTTGCAACAGGTGACCACCCGTCGGCTATAGAATTACCGCTTTTCCCTTCGATTATTACAGCGGGGGTGTCAAGTCCGTTATACAGGCCGAGAAAACTTTCTCGATCAGTATCGAAACCTTCAACCGGTGTATTTACGCTGTAGAAGGCATAATGATTCCGTCGTTCCCGATATTCTGTTTTGTGGTAGATGGTACTGTTTTCGATTTCGACTTCGCCGGTAGAAAAATTCCGCTGAAAGTTTGTTGCGTCGTCCTGTGCATTATACAGGTTCCATTCTATAAAGGAGACAATTGAAATTTTTTTGCTTACCGTTGACATGTTTGTCAGCGTCAACATCTGAATTTCGGCATCAGAACCGTTTGGTACCATATAAAGCACATCCGCAGCCAATTTATTTTTTTCTGAACTGATTTTTGTGTAACCGAATCCATGCCGGCACTCGTACCGATCGAGCGGAGTTTTTGTTGGCTGCCACCCGGGATTCCATGTTATATTCCGATCCGTCAGGTAAAAATATCGTCCGTTATTGTCGAGCGGTATATTATTGTATCGATAGCGGGTAAGACGGCGCAATCGAGCGTCGGTATAAAACGCATAACCACCAGCGGTATTTGAGATAAGTGAAAAGAATTTTTCATTACCAAGATAATTAATCCAAGGGTAGGGGGTACACGGTTCTGTGATCACATATTCATGTGCTCGATCATCAAAAAAGCCGAATTTCATAGGAAACCTTCTATAAGTACAAAGAGATCGTTGTTACTACAACGTTGTAGTAACAGTATAAGATGCTTTTTTTGCGACTGTCAAGAGAGTTTCCGTAAATTATCTTTCGGAATCTGTATGGTTGAAGGGCTTCTGCTGTTCTGCAAGCTGGTTCAGTTTTTCTGTCAGCTTCATATTCTGGCTGTAGTCCACCGGACATTCTATGACCGTGGGAACTTCTGCGGTGAAAGCCTTTTTCAGTGTCGGAACGATATCTTCCGTCCGCTGAATTTTGACACCGGTACACCCGAAGGATTCTGCGAGTTTTGCAAAATCGGGATTAGTGAAATCTACGCTGCAATGGAACCCATATCGTGCGTCCTGTTTCCATTTTATGAGGCCGTAAGAGCAATCAGTAAGGATAAATACTACGACAGGAAGTTTCAGGCGGACCGCAACTTCAAGTTCCTGGACGTTCATCATAAAACCACCGTCTCCGCAAAAAGCAAGTACGTTTTTGTCCGGACTGACAAGTTTTGCAGCGATTGCTCCCGGCAGTGCTATTCCCATACTTGCGAATCCGTTTGATATTATGCAGGTATTAGGTCTGGAGCAGTTATATTCTCTGCCGCACCACATCTTGTGTGCACCGACATCGCAGATCAGAATGTCTTCCTCTCCCATAACGGTTCGTATATCATAGATTACTTTTTGCGGTTTTACCGGGAATTCGGAATCCTTCGCAAAGGCATTGTAATCAGCAACTATTTCCTTTTTTATGGAAAAGGCCCAGTCCGGTTCCAGCTTTATTTCTGCCCGTCTGATTATTTGATAGATGGAATCTTTTATATCGCCGACCAGTTCAACAGCCGGTTCGTATCGTTTATTGATATGGGCAGCTTCCGGTCCGATATGTATTATCTTTTTACTGTGATCCGCATTCCAGTTGATAGGCGCGAATTCCACCAGATCATAACCAATACAGATAACAAGATCAGCTTTCTGCATGAGAAGATACTGGTAATCATTTTTTGGACCCCCGATGGTCCACATAGAGTATTTATTTGTCCACGGAATCAGTCCTTTGCCCATCATTGTATTCAGAACGGGAATGTGGAGGCGTTCCGCGAATTCCGTGATTGCTCGTCCGCATCGGTCCCTGACTGCCGATGAACCGGCAAGTACCAATGGACGTTTTGCCTTCGAAATAAGGGCGGCAACTTTTTCGATATTCCGGTAGCTTGAATATTCTTTTTGCGCAACTACTTTCTTCATCGGTGTTTCATCTACATCCATCGCGGCGATATTACAGGGAAGATCTATATGGACCGCTCCCGGTTTTTCACTTTCAGCATATTTAAATGCGATTCGTACAATTTCCGGAACGGTGTCTGGCCTCATTATTTGTTTTGAGCGTTTAGTGACCGGTTTAAAGAGTTCGACGAGGTCTACTGCCTGATGGCTGGTAAGGTGCATTCTGTCTGTCCCTGCCTGTCCTGTTATTGCGACAAGCGGAGCTCCGTCCATATTTGCATCTGCTACACCGGTAACAAGATTTGTGGCTCCCGGTCCCAGAGTAGAAAGACAGACTCCAGCTTTTCCGGTAAGACGGCCGTAAACATCGGCCATAAATGCGGCTCCCTGTTCGTGTCTGGTCGGAATAAATTTGATCTGATCAGATTTTTCTATGGCATTTATAAGTTCCAGGGTTTCTTCACCCGGAATGCCGAATATGTATTTTACATCTTCAGCCTCTAGGCATCGGATCATCAACTCAGCCGTATTCACCATATACTCCTTGCGGTATTATGTTTCTATTTTTCTCGAAAGTCTCACGACGGTAAGATTGACAATATAATATATACATGCAATCAGGGTGTAAAGTACAATGATTTGATAGGAATGGACGAATTTACCCATGATTATCATACCGCTGTACATGAGTTCCTTGACGGCGATTATCTGACAAAATGAGGTATCTTTTATAGCCGTTACGAATTGTCCCATAAGCGGCCGTATTATTTTTTTAAGAGTCTGCGGCATAACGACATGAATCATGGTTCCAGCGAATGAAAATCCCTGTGAATACGCTGCTTCCCATTGTCCTTGGGGTACAGCCGATAGACCTCCGCGAATTATTTCCGCAACCATAGCTGTCGTGAATACGGTCATTGCCGTAATAGCCGAAAGAAGCGGCGGCAGCGGGAGCGTAAATCTGAATCCGATAATAAACAAAAGCAGCGGAATATTCCGTATAATGTCGACATACAAAATAGCGAATTTTGCCAGCGGTCCTTTTCCGTAAAATCGTGCAATACCAAGAATCGAACCGAAGAAAAAACTCAGTATGATAGATGTAAACGATATTATCAGTGTATTGAGCAACCCCCTTCCTAAAAAAAGAAGCGTATCGATATTAAAAATCATATCCATTCAGGGACCTCCTAGTTTGCGGTTTTTCGTATGCCGGTATTTTTTCTTTCGAGCCGCAGTGCAAATTTTGAGAGCGGCAGACATAATGCGAGGTACAAAAGTCCCGTCACGATGAAGCTTGGTCCATAATAAAGATTCCCGCTTGCCCATCCGTCTGCTCTATACATAAGGTCGCCTCCTGCAATCATAGCGAGAACCGATGAATTTTTTATGAGGTTTACCGCTTGATTTGTCAGCGGTGGAATTGCTATTTTCATGGCCTGTGGAAGAATAATGTGGAACATTGCCCGCATAAAACCGAACCCCTGCGAATAGGCAGCTTCAAATTGTCCCTTCGGTACGGCTCTGATTGAAGATTCAACGATCGTGACACAAAAAGCCCCGGTGTAGAGAGAAAGACCTATGCATCCGCAGGCAAACGGTGAAAGCATGCAACCAGCATACGGGAGTACGTTATAGAGAAAGAAGACCTGGACTACGAGTGGTGTATTCTGAAAAAAACTTTCATAGGCTGAAACGAATCGGATCGCAGCCTTGTTTCCAGTTGCTTTTATGAGTCCTCCGGTGAATCCGATACCGAGTGTAAATAAAAGTGAAATAAAGGAAACTAGAATTGTAATGCCGAATCCTTCAATAAATACATACCATTCGGAGAACAGGGCCTGCCATTTAAATAATGCAAACATAAACACCTCATTTCTAACAGAACGGGCTTCTCTATCATAGAGAAGCCCGATTTTTTTACTCCCTAAAAAACTATTTCAGGCCATTTTTAACCATAAGTTTTTCAAGTTCGCCGGATTCGTTGAGCTGACTGATGACATCGTTCACCGCCTTAAGCAGATCTGTATTGCCTTTTTTTATCGCAGCACCATAAGGCTGTAAGGCGAATTTATCGGGCAGAATTTCAGTGGAATTTTCCATATAGCCCATCAGAATTGCTTGGTCAACAGAGAAGCAGTCTATGCGGCCCGAATCAAGCGCTGATTTGATTTCCGGATATGTTGCGTATTCACTGAATTTGACTTTAAGGCCAGTTTTTTCAGCTGCTTCGGTCAGCGTTTTCTTCGTTGTTGCGCTTTGGGCTACACCGATTGTTTTCCCTTCAAGATCTGCAAATGATTTAATTCCAGAATCTTTTTTTACCATCAGACCGACTGCGTCAGTGTAATAGATATCTGAGAATTCGTAACTCTTTTTTCGTTCTTCAGTTACTGTGAATGTCGCAAATACGACGTCTAATTCTCCGGTATCAAGCAGCGGGCCGCGAGTTTTTGCACTGACACCAGTAAACTGGATTGCATTTTCATCTCCAAGGATTGATTTTGCAACAGCCTTGGCAAGGTCAATTTCAAAACCTTCGTGTTTGTTTGTAGCGGGATTCAGGTACCCGAATTTTGGTACATCTTCTTTTACGCCGACTTTCAGAACCCCTGCTTTTTTGATGCGGTCAAGTTCAGTTCCTGAATCTTTTGAACCGCCGGCGAAGACCAAAGCTGCACACATTCCAGTTATCACTAGTGCCGCTACGTTTCTTACAATTTTTTTCATGCTACACTCCTCTTATCTAAAATATTATTTTAAGACTTTGCTTAAAAATTGTTTTGTTCGTTCGGATTTCGGATGTTTAAAAACTTGTTCGGGGCTTCCGTTTTCGACAATATGACCTCCGTGGAGAAATATAATACGGTCGGCTATTTTCTGTGCAAAGCCCATCTCATGGGTAACAAAGACCATCGTAATATTTTCTTTCGCTATTGCCATCATGATGTCCAGGACTTCACTGATCATTTCCGGGTCCAAAGCTGAAGTCGGTTCATCAAACAGCAGAACTTTCGGATTCATGTTAAGTGCACGGGCGATTGCGACACGCTGCTGTTGCCCGCCTGAAAGTTGTGCCGGATAGGCCCCTGCTTTTTCTTCAAGTCCGACTTGCTGAAGATGCATCATTGCCCGTTCTTCAACTACTGACCGTTTTTCTTTTTTCAGCAGTACGGGAGCCATGCAGAGATTTTCCAATACTGTTTTGTGCGCATACAGATTAAAAGATTGAAATACCATTCCGATTGATTGCCGTATTTTATGGAGATCACTTGCCGAGCGATGGGTAATTTCATGTCCATCTATGTACACTCTCCCTTCCTGCGGACGTTCAAACAGATTTATACAGCGGAGCAACGTACTTTTTCCAGTACCTGATGGTCCGATAATTACTGTTTTTGAACCTTCTGTAAATCCGAGCGATATATTATCGAGAACTTTCAGATCTCCGAAGGAAAGAGAGATTTCCTGCAGCTCTATCATTCGTTTTGAACTTTCCATATTACCGCCTTCAGAATAAAGAAGCAAAAAAAAGCCGTGAACAGAAAATTTCTTGGTACCGAAATTTTTTATTCACGACCCCTTTGTCTTTCTGTACTTTACCATACCTGATTTTCTTAAAAAAATCAATATTTAAAACGCAAGAAAATACATCTTTTATGAATAAAAATACTTTTTTATCTGAGACGTTTGCAGAAGTTTGGCGAGTTTTGCAAACGTCTTATGTATCGAGAATTTTACGTAAAGAATTGCCACGAATGAGTTTCCCAGAGATTTCGACAACGTGCGGGACATACCGCTCGTTTTCTATCTGATTTATAAGCTGCTCGGCCATTTGCCGCCCGAGTTCTTCTCCGTTCTGATGATACGTTGTGAGAGGAGGGTTTAGTAAAGAAGAAAGCATGAGCCCGTCGTACCCCGCGACACTAATATCTTTGCCAGGTTTTATATGATTTTGTTCAAGGACATTTAGTCCGCCCATACTTGAATAGTCATCGGGGAAAAGAATACAGGTCGGTCGTTTCTGCAGTTCAAGCAGTTTTCTGGTTTCTTTCCCGCACAGGTCTGGATTATGATATTGCCCTTGACGTACATATTCATCAGGAATAGAAATATGGTGTTGCTCCAGTACGGAAAAAAAAGCTTTTTTTCGTTTTTGTGTCACAAAGGTATCTTCTCCCTGAATAAGTGCAATCCGACGGTGTCCCTGCAGGATTGCATATTCAGTGAGTTGTGTCATGCCGGTTTCATTATCACTGAGTATCGCCGTATGGTTTTTATCATAGATATAATCCATCGTAACGGTCGGGATTGTACTTGCAATAAGTTTCATAATGTCAGGGCGGGAAAAATCAGTATAGACAATAGCAACTCCGTCGCAGGAACGGTATACTGCATGGTCATAATAATTTTTATGGTTTGAAATAGAATCGTCAATGAACGTAATATCGTATCCGCGTGAATGCGTTTTAACGTTAAGACCATCGAAGACCTTTGCAAAAAACTGGTGCTGTAGTCCGGTACCAGTTTTGTCTTCAAAAATAACGCCTATATCATAGGTTCTGTTGGTACGAAGAGCCCTGGCCGAAATATTCGGGTGATATCCCATTCGTTTTGCAGTCTCCTGTACCAGCCTGACCGTTTTTGCACCTATGTCGGGACTGCCCTTGAGTGCTTTACTAACCGTTGAGAAAGAGACATTGCATTCTCTTGCTATATCTTTTAAAGTCGGCACACAAACTCTCCTCTATTTTCTATTCCAGAACGAGATCGCAGACTTGCGCTCCTGTCGCCTTTATAAGATTTTGAGGAGTAATAACTATCTGTTGTCCGCGCACCCCTGCGCTGATATAGATTTTTTCAAGCTGCAATGCCTGCTGATCAATAAAAGTTCTGTACTGTTTTTTCATGCCGATCGGTGAGCACCCGCCGCGTACATATCCGGTCAGGCTCAAGAGTTCTGCCGGCTTTACGGGTTCTACATCTTTTACGTCTGCTGCAGTCCGAGCTTTTTTTAGGTTTATCTCATAAAGCGCGCTTTGACAGAAGACACAAAGCTCTTTTGTTTCTGTACGCATAACAATAGTTTTGAATACCGCAGCGGGATCGATGTTAAGCTTTTCCGCCATCATAAGCGCAGCTCCCCGTTCCAAAGTATGTTCACCGTCGTCGGTATATGAATCTGTTTCATAGGGGATCCTGTTTTTCTCCAGAATTCGCATCGCATTTGTTTTTTTCATACAACTATAGTATGATGATAATCCGTTTTAGACAAGACGGCGATTTCTTTATTGTCGTCAGATATACGCTGTCATATCGGCGTATTACTATAATAATGAGAGGCTGCTGCTATGGATACTGCTTTTTATAAGAGCATAAGAAAGGAACTGGTCACTGATATTCTTCCTTATTGGGAAAATTTTGCTTATGACAGTACAACAGAAGGATTTTTCGGCTATATCGACAATGGGAATAATGGCGACGGTTCTTCAGTTCGTTCACTGGAGCTGGTTGCAGGATATTTATGGTCTTTCAGCGCTGCCGCCCGTCTTTTACATCAGAAGTCATATATGATAACAGCCGACAGAGCTTTTCAGTCGTTGAAGAATCAATATTACGACAAGTATTTCGGCGGATATTATAATTCTATAAAGCCGGACGGAACTCCTGTCAGCACAGACAAATCTACGCATGCTGAAGCAATAGCACTATATGCACTCTGCGAATATGCCGCGGCGGTGAGAACGGTGCGAAATCTTGATTATCCTGCTACGGTTGTTATGGACCGGGCATTGTCATTGTATTCATTACTGGAACATTCTATGAAGGACAAAGAGTTCGGCGGATATTGTGAGACTGCAGATCAGAATTGGCAGATCCGAGATACTAGTGCAAAGTCCGTATCACGTGAAAAATCATTGAGAACCTGTGTTGCTATTCTAGATGCTTATACGAATTTACATAGAAATTTACCGATAGTTTATCCCGGACAGCAGGATCTCAAAACGCTTATTGCAAATTCGGTCAGGAACCTTTTAACAATAGTGACTAAAAATATATCGGCACAGGATGGTCATTTTGCGCCGTTGTTCGATAATACGTGGCAAAATCCCTACGGAGAAATTTCGTTTGGTTTTGATATGCAAACCGCCAGCTGTATCTGGGACGCAGCCAACGAAATTTCTGCGGACGATATTCTTTCTATAGTCCGGCCGCTTGTTATACGGACTGCTGGTGTTGTTTTATCGGAAGGGTTCGACAGAACAACGGGTGGGGTCGCTGCTGACGTAAAAAATAGCGTGCGGACGTGGAGCACTCAGGCGTCTGCACTGCTTGGATTTTTTAACATATGGGAGCTGTCCGGGGTAGAAGATTTTAAATTAACCTTGTTAAAAGAATGGGGATGGATAACCGGATATCAGAAGGATAAGAAGAACGGCGAATGGTTCTATTCCGTTAATTCCGATGGAACTCCGATTACTTCTCAGCCAAAGGGAGGTAATGAAAAATCCTGTATACCGGAAGTCCGCTGTCTTCTTGAAATCCTTCAGAAAGCCGGAGCTATATAAAAGACCCGGCAGTTGTTTTATTCCATAAAATACGTTTTAAGCGGTGGAAACCCGTTGAATCCAACGGAAGCGTACGTCGACGTATAGGCACCTGTTGTAAGCCAATACAGCTTGTCGCCGATTTTCAGATTTGTCGGCAGCTTGTATTTGTTATCTTCGTACATTATATCCATACTGTCGCAGGTCGGGCCTGCGATGATTACTTCACTTTCCCGTACATTCGGCTTATCTTTTGACGATATAATCGGATATTTTATCGATTCGTCAAGCGTTTCTATGAGTCCGTTGAATTTACCGGCATCCTGATAGACCCATCGGCTCAAAGCTGTGTTGTTTTTTCGGGAGACTAGTACTACTTCACTTGTGAGAATACCGCTGTCAGCCACGAGCGACCGTCCCGGTTCAAGAATTATTTCCGGCCGGTCTTCACCGAAATCGTCGCGGATATACCGCGTTATTTCCGATGCATAATCATGCAGATCATTCGTCGGTTCGATGTACGATGCAGGAAATCCGCCGCCCATGTTTATCATGGAAAGCCGTATATCCTCTTCTTCTTCAAGCGACGTAAAAAGATATTTTGTCTTTGCGATCGCATCGTTCCACTGACCTATATCACGCTGCTGACTTCCGACATGAAAACTTATTCCATAGGGAGTCAGGCCGAGTTTTTTAGCCAGTACGATCAGATCGTACGCCATGTCTGGATGACAGCCGAATTTCCGGGAGAGCGGCCAGTCCGCCGTCACCGAGTTTTCCACCAGGATTCTCACATAGACACGCGATCCGGGAGCGTTTGTTGCGATGTTTTTGAGGTCTTCCTTGCTGTCTGTTGCGAACATACGGACACCTTTTTCGTAGAAATAGGCTATATCCTTTGCCTTTTTGATCGTATTTCCGAAGGAAAGTCTGTCCGGTGAGATTTTAAGTTCCAGAATTTTGTCCAGCTCGTAGCGGGACGCTATATCGAAGTTGGATCCCATTTCCGCAAGCAGTTCAAGCACCGGCTTTCCCGGATTAGCTTTCATTGCATAAAAAATTCGTGCATATGGAAAAGAATCTCGCAATTTAATGTAGTTCTTTTTGACTGTATGCAGATTAATGACGATGTTCGGGGTTTCCAGATTCTTGGAAAATTCCAGAAACCGTTCCCATTCCGAATTGGATACGTAGTCTTCGCGATTGTACAAAACCGTTTACCACCTTGGCAATAGGATAGAATGCAGATACAACTATCTGCCCTCGCAGAACGAGCAAACATGCTGTTTATTACGGTAGAGACGATATTAGCACAATGTACTGTCGATGACTACCTATTATAGTAAATTTTATTGATTATTTTTTCTCTTTACGCGATAATTTTGTACATGGAAACACGTAATATCTTCGAAAATCTGTCCGCCTTGGACCATCGCTATTCACTATCGGAAAAAGCAGTTTTTGACGGTCTGTCAAAATATATTTCGGAAGAAGCATCAGTTCGGGCCAATGCCCGCGCAGAAGCGGCTCTCATAAAAGCTCATCTTTCGGTCCGCGGGACGCTCACCGATGCACTGGAAACGGAACTTGATGAAATAGCTGAGACAATAGATCCTGAAGAAGTCTATAAAGAAGAAGAAAAGACACAGCACAATATCCGTGCGCTGGTAAATGTGATGAAACGGAAGGTTTCCCCGGAGATTGCACCGTACGTACACCTCGGCGCGACGAGCGTCGACATACTTGATACGTCGCTTTCCATGCGGATGCGCGATGTTATGCACAATGTCGTTCTGCCTGAACTGAAAGGCCTTGAACAGGCGCTCTGCGTCATAGCTGAACGGGAAGCTGAAACGCCGCAGGTCGGACGTACGCACGGACAGCACGCGGTTCCGATAACGTTCGGCTGGAGCATTGCGGAATTTGTAAGCCGACTCGGAAAATCGATTCTGAAAATAGAAGAACTTTCTAACCAGCTTAAGGGAAAACTTGCCGGTCCTGTCGGCGCCTACAACGGTCCGAGCATGATTGTAAAAGATCCCGAGGATCTTGAGCGCCGGTATTTAAAATTTCTCGGACTGGAGCCGAGCGAATATTCGAATCAGCTTGTCGAACCGGAATATCTGCTTCGTCTGCTGCTTGAATGCAATGTTGCGTTCGGTATTATAGCAAATCTTGCCGATGACCTGCGGAATTTGCAGCGGAGTGAAATCGGGGAAGTTTTTGAGTATTTCAGTTCGACCCAGGTCGGTTCAAGTACGATGCCGCAGAAGCGGAATCCGTGGAACAGCGAGCATGTAAAATCACTCTGGAAGGCCATGTGTCCGCGGGTCATCA
>JALCCK010000031.1 GCA_022640795.1 Treponema sp. | reverse complement strand
GAAAATCTTGTCTGGTGCGCCGAATATATGACCACGCTCAGAAACAGGGGACGTACAGACGTTCTGCTGGGATATATGCCCGACTGCGACGGCGACCGCGGAAACATCGTTTTCTGGGACGAACAGCGCGACAGCCCCCGGACTCTGAACGCACAGGAAGTTTTTTCACTGTCCGTTCTTGCCGTATTGAGCCACGGAGCATGGATGCAGGAAGCTGATACAGGCTGCCGGCCGGCGGTCGTCGTAAACGGTCCGACGTCCATGCGAATCGACGAAATTGCCGACGCTTTCGGCGCTCCCGTTTTCCGGGCGGAAGTAGGAGAAGCAAACGTCGTCGGTCTGGCCCGTAAAAAACGGAAAGAAGGTTTCTGTGTGCGTATTCTGGGAGAAGGTTCTAACGGTGGAACCATCGTGCATCCGGAAGCGGTCAGAGATCCGCTGAATACGGTATTTCTGCTGATTCAGCTCCTGACGATACGTGACCGGAAAAACGACGACGGTTCGGTAAAAGACGGGCTTTTTCACCTCTGGTGTAAAAAATCGGGACAGCCTGAAAAATACAAGACAAACTTTACGCTTTCAGATATAATTAAAACGCTTCCGGTTTATACGACGACCGGAGTTTCGGAACCGGAAGCGATGCTCCGCATAAATTCGTCCGATCACGGAAAACTGAAAAGCAGATTTCAGCAGGTTTTCGAATCGGACTGGAAACGGAAAAAAGCGGAACTGAAAGAAAAATACGGGATCTGTTCATACCGGGTATTCGCGTTAAACGGGACAGTCGTCTCCTGCGATATAGCTGACTTCGGTATAAGCGGAAACGGCGGTCTTAAAATTATTTTCTATTCGGCAGCCGGGGAACCGATCGCATTCATGTGGATGCGCGGTTCGAAAACGGAACCGATATTCCGTGTCATGTGCGACGTCAAAGGCAGTAACAACACAGAAGAAAAAGACCTGTTACAATGGGAAACATACATGCTTGCACGATCGGACGATGAAGCAGGCAGAAATTTAAATTACCGATAGTTTTAGAGGAGTCAGAAAATGGAAAAATCCGAGATTCTTGAAAGGGCAAAAGCTTATATCGCAGCAGAGAAAGACGCACGTTTCAGAAAAGAGGTCGAGGACCTCGTCGCTGCCGGGGACATGAAAGAACTTGAAGACAGGTTCTATCAGACGCTTGCTTTCGGAACCGGAGGTCTTCGGGGAATCATGGGCGGCGGGACGAACCGCATGAATACGCTGGAAATAAATAAAGCAACGCAGGGGCTTGCGAACTATATAAAAAAGGCGTTTCCGCAGAAAGCTGAAGCAGGTTGTTTGAGCGCAGTCGTCGCTTACGACAGCCGTCATAATTCGGATGTTTTTGCCGAAGCGACCGCCTGTATCTTCGCAGCGAACAACATCAAAGCATATCTGTTTTCGGGACTCCGTCCGACGCCTGAACTGTCGTACGCAATCAGAACGCTCGGAGCGGATACCGGCGTTGTCGTTACCGCCTCGCACAATCCGCCGCAGTACAACGGTTACAAGGCATACTGGAACGACGGTGCACAGGTCATAGAGCCGCACGATGCCGGTATCATTGAAGAAGTCAACAGGGTAACGGATATACATTCAATGAGTAAACAGGAGGCTGAAAAAGCAGGCAGACTGGTCGTCATTGATAAGGAAATAGATGAAAAATTCTGGGCAATGATAAAAAAACAGTTGTTCCGGCCGGCGCTCATCAAGGAACATGCCGGCGATGTAAAAATAGTCTATACGCCGCTCCACGGAACAGGAGCTATGCACGTGGAAAAAGTACTCGGGGATCTCGGGCTCAACGTCATCACGGTTCCCGAACAGCGGGAGCCCGACGGAGATTTTCCGACAGTTGAAAAACCGAATCCTGAAGAAGCTCCGGCACTGAAAATGGCCGTAGAACTCGGTGAGAAAGAAAAAGCCGACTGTGTTATGGCAACAGATCCCGATGCCGACAGATTCGGAACTGCGTTTCCGGACAAAAATGGAAAATTCGTTCTTGTTTCGGGGAATCAGATGGGAGCGCTGCTCATGGACTATATCCTGCTGAGCCGCACGGAACTGGGAAAAATGCCGGCAAAACCGGCGGTTATCCGCTCCATTGTCACCTCTCCGTTCTCCGACGCTGTCTGTAAAAAATACGGCGTAAAGATGCTGGAATGTCTGACCGGCTTTAAATGGATAGCAGCAGTCGAAGCACGATTCGAAGCGGCAGGAACGAACGACTACGTTTTCGGTCTCGAGGAAAGTTACGGTTACAAAGTCGAAAAAGAGGTTATGGACAAGGACGGCATCTCGGCTGCCGCACTGTGTTCCGAAATGACACTCTACTGGCGCGCACAGGGAAAGAGTATTCTCGAACATCTGGACGACATGTACCGGGAACTCGGCTATTTTGAAGACGTTTCCATCTCAAAATATTTTCCGGGAGCAACGGGAATCGGTGTCATGAACGGAATTATGGCAAAACTCCGTTCCGAAGGACTTAAAACGCTCGGCGGTAAAAAGGTAGTAAAAATACGCGATATACAGGAAAGCGTCGAATACGATCCTGAAAACGTGTCAGAAAAGACGAAAATCGATTTTCCCCGCAGTAATGTCATTCAATTCTTCCTTGCCGGCGGTACGATTGTCAGTGCACGTCCTTCAGGGACCGAACCGAAGATTAAATTCTATATCAACAGTACGATGCCGGTTGAAGGCGCCGACGAGGCAGGGCTTGCAGAAGCACGTACCAGTGCACACGAACTTTGCTCGCTGATAAAACGCGAAATAACAGAACTGCTCGATGCCGCAGACTAGATTTTTAAAAGATTTCAGAAAACTGAACCGTCTGCTGCAGGACGGTTCGGTTTTTACAGCCTTCGATACGGAAACGACCGGACTGCATCCGGAGTCCTGCCGCATTATTGAAATCGGCGCCGTAAAATTCAACAGGGACGGAATTCTCGGAACATACGGCAGGCTGATTAAGCCGGGAAAACCGATTCCCGCTGAAATATCCGGCATCTGCCATATCGACGACGAAATGGTTGCCGCAGCTCCGACGGCCGCCGAAGTACTTCCTGAATTTCTTGACTTTATACAAGGAACCGTACTGGTAGCTCACAATGCAAACTTCGATATCGGATTTCTGAATGCAGAACTGGTCAGAAACGGACACCGGGAACTGAATGCCCATTGTATCGACACGCTGGAACTGTCGCGGTGGGCGTATCCCCGGCTGGGGAAATACAGCCAGCCGTTTCTGGCCGCAGCACTTCATATAACGATACAAACCGCGCATCGTGCCGAAGACGATGCGAGAGTGTGCCGTGAAATATTTCTGCGCTGCATTCGCGATACCGCTTCGATACAGGAATTATTCTAACCGCGCGGCGCTTTGGCAGGATCAATCGGGGTTCCGTTCTGAAATACCATAAGAGTCAGCTGCGGCCGGCTGGTGATAGTATCAACGCCCGCGGTCCCCAGTCTGTCGCCGAATACCAGATACTCCCCTTTTTTGACCGATACGGTTCCGAGCCCTGAATAGGCATAGATAAGACCGGTCTTCGACTGGATAAATACGACATTGCCGAATCCGCGGTATAATCCGCAGTACATGATAGTTCCGGCACGTATTGCAGTAACCGGTTCGTTTTTTTTCGCTGAAAGCTGGACTCCCGAGACTTTTCCTTTCACATAGGTAACGGACGGATTTCTGACCGGCCATTCAAGCTGCGAATCGCCTGATTTCGCCGCACTGTATTCCCGGGGATCGGCAGAAGGCAGATCTGGAATCGGCTGCTGTTTCCGGTCCTGTTCCACCGGCACAGTCCTGCCGTCCGTTTTTTTTTCTGCGGTTGCAGCCGGAACGAAAAGTTTTTGTCCGGCTTTCAGGACGGCCCCGCTTCCCAGCCCGTTCATCGCGAACAGTTCTGAAAGCGTAATATGGTATTTCCGTGAAATTCCGTAAAAAGTGTCACCTTTTCTGACCAGGTACTCTTGTCTGCCCCCAGAAGTCTGTGCAGTCTCCGACGGAGCAGCCGTCAGTGCAGCGGCATTTCCAATGTCGGCACCGGGAACAATAATAACGCTCCCCGCCTTCAGCATGTCGGATTCATCCATATTGTTCGCCGTCCGCAGTTCCTGAACAGTAAGCTGATATTTTCTTCCGATGGAATAGAGGGTATCACCTTTTTTTACGGTATACTTCGTATCCGCAGATAACAGGCTGTTCATTGATAAACAGGAAATTACGAGAAAAATAACGGCTCTGTGATTTACTATTAAAAATTTTCTGTTCATGTCAGTTTATTTTCGGCATAAAAAGTCTTTTTTTTTACCGTTTAACGCACGATTTCGGAAAAAAGCGCATGGACGTCGATACCGCTGATAACGGTTCCGGCGGAATACAGCGTCAGAATATTCTGACGCCCGTCCCGAAGATGTTCCGATGTTATACCGTGTTTTATGGAGCTGTCTGCTTCCATAAGGGCTGAAAGATGATCAGCAACACGAACCAGTCTGCCATCGACCGGTGAATACCGGTCCTCATTATAGGTTGCGTTTAATTCTTCCCATGAAACCTTTTTCACCTTTCCCGTCTCATCGATAATACGATTATCGAATTCATCATTCGTAAAGTACAGCAGTTCGTCCCGGTAAAAAGGCTCCATCAGAGGGACCAGTTCCGTATGAACGATTTCATCTTCAATATGTTTAACAATAAGCGGCAGTTCGTCTGTAGCCTGCTTTACGGGAGAAATGATATCACGGGTAACGGCTTCCGGTAAATCATGAAAAAGTCCGCAGAAGAAATTATTGAATTCACGCCGGGGACAGAGCTGTACGCCGGTTTCTCTCGTGAGCAGCAGCGTCATTATTGCAACAAAAAAGCTGTGTCCGAGAACGGTGGTAGAAGGTACGCGGGGTGTCTGATTCCATCGCCGCTGAAACCGGAGCTGTTCAATCATCATAATAAAATCAAACGGTTTCTGTTTTGTTATCAGCAGCTGCATTCCGCGCAGATCCAGATACTGCTGCAGATCTGCCTCAATCTCTTTTTCAGTCAGATAGTAACGTTCCGGTTCGTTTACTGGAGCGATAAGCTGAAGTTCACGCAGCGTAGAAAATTTATGAGAAGCGCGCAGAACCCTGAACGTCAGAAGATCGTCATCGGCAATTTTTATTGAACCTGACGACTGTCCGATATACAATGTAAACCGAGAAAAAAGCGATTCGTCTTTCATGAGCGGTTTATACTGGTTGAGGACCCACTCATTCAGCCGCAGATATTCGGACGGAAATTCCTTCCTGATCATGGACTGCACCGGTGATTTTATGTCGCAAAGTGCAATCTTTTTAAGCAGATCAAAAAGCGAAGCATAGATCATCCAGTCCCAGTTTATATAATTACCGCGGTTTTCTTCATATTTACCGACGATGTACGCGGTAACCATCTTTTCAGCAGCTTTATCCATCTCTATAAGCTGAAACGGGCGGACTAAATCATTCCAGCGTTCTATCGAATAGCCTTCGAATATTTTAAAAGCAAGCTCGCGTATCAATTACTGGTACCTGCTTTCTGGTCCGCTTCCATCTTATCCCGCCAGATGACTGCTTTCTTCTTTATGTCTTCAGCAGTGTCGTTTTTACCGATGAGAATATTAAGGCGGCGTTGTGCCAGCAGATAGTTTATGGCAAGCCGCATATCGTCGAGCCGTCTTGTGGAAAGTTCATACCGGTCGCGGTATGCGGCGGCGGAATCTTCCAGCAGGCGGTTTATCAGCCGCAGATACCGGACGGACAGTTCATAATCAGGCGAACGCGGATCAAAATAGCTCTGGGAAGCTTTTTTAAAATCAAGCAGGTTCTTTGCTACGACTGCATACCGTCCGCAAAGTTCTACGAAAGACCATTTCCATTTTGAGTTGTCACCGAACGCTTCGATAAGCATATCGATACACAAACCGAGTTTTCTGATCATAAAAAACCTTTTTTCGAGCGGCGTATTACTTATCCCGGTCAAGTGTCCTTCAATATCGGAAAACGGTACATTTATGGAATTCGTTACGATCTCTTCGAGATAAATAATCGCCTTATAGAGCGTTTTGCGTGCATCGTTTAACGAATCGTTATTTTTCACCTTCATTATTTTAAGAGACAGACCGTTTATAACCATATACAGCGTCGCCAGGTACAGCATCTCATCACAAAGAACAAGTTTTTTATACGCATTGCCCGAAGAATCTTTTTCTATAAGATTGAGGATATTCTTTTCCTTTTCGAGTGATTTGCCGATTTTTTCTTTATAGGGAACTATCCGTTTATTAAAAAGTTCCCGTTCTTCAGCTGTCACTTTTGCCATCAACGTCCTCCTGCAGCAGCGTACTTTTCAAGCATGACCTGTGCGTGCTTGAGCGATTCTTCACTCGACGGATCACCCGAAAGCATTCTGGCTATTTCAGAAATGCGGGCATCCCCGGTTACCGGCAGCACGGCAGTCCGGGTTCCGTTTTCGACAGATTTTTTCTCTATCTTAATCTGATTATCGGCATAAACCGCGATGCTGGCAAGATGTGTTATGCATAAAATTTGTCTGTTTACAGCCAAATTCTTTAAATGGCTGCCCACAGCAACGGCAACTTCGCCGCCGACACCGGTATCTATCTCATCGAACACCATTGTCTGCATGGCGTCGGTATCTGCAAGGACCGTCTTGATTGCCAGCATCACGCGGGAAAGTTCACCGCCCGATGCTATCTTTGCAAGCGGTAAAAGCGGCGAGCCGGGATTGGCACTTATCAGGAATTCAATGTCATCCATTCCGTACTGATCACATTTCTGCTCAACCTGCGTTCCCGGTTTTTCGGCAACCTTTACGGAAAAGACGGTGCCTTTCATACCGAGACTGCCGAGAATTTTACCGACGGCACCGGACATTTTAAGCGCGGCCGATTTCCGTGCAGCAGAAAGTACTTTTGCGCGCGTATATATAGTCTTCTCAAGTTCCCTGCTGCTGCTTTCAAGTTTCGAACGCTCCTCCGAATCATTTTCCAGCGATGCAAGTTCCGTCCGTGCTTTTTCTCCGTACGCAAGAACCTCCGCAACGGTACCCGCTGCCGACGAGGCATATTTCTTCTTCAGTTTAAAAAGCTGCGCCAGCCGGTCCTGAACGGCTTCGAGCCGGGCAGGATCAAAAACAAGCGTCTGTTCATAATTCTTGAATTCTTCAGTGATATCCGAAAGTTCAAAAAAGACATTCTCAAAACGTGATGCAAGCCCGGCCAGCGCTCCGTCAAGATCTGTGATTTTAGTTGTTTCGTTCCGCAATCGTTTCAGAACAGGCATAACGGATTCGTCCGAATCTGAAAGCGTGCCGTTTATGGACCTGACTGATTCATACAATTTTTCAAAAGAAGACAGTTTTGTCTCTTCAGCTTCAAGTTCTTCATCTTCGCCTGCTTTCAACGAAGCCCCGTCGATTTCCTTTACTGCAAAATCAAGCATTTCGCGTTTCTGCCGGCGTTCGTCGTCGGAAACAGAAAGTTTTGCGAGCCGCTGCCGTAATGCAGCGAGCTGTTTGTACAGCGTTGAAAAACCGGCAACGGCGTCGTCGATTCCGGCATACGAGTCAAGATACTTCCGGTGTTCCGGCACATGAAGCAGCGACTGATGTTCATGCTGGCCGTGAATATCCACCAGAAAAGATGAAAACGCCGAAAGATCCGCTCTGGTCACCGGAGTGCTCTGAATCCATGCGGAACTTTTTCCATTCGACTTTAAAATACGCCGCAGCAGGACCCGTCCGCCGTCGGTTTCTATTCCATGCAAATCGAGCCAGGCCGACGACGTTCCGGGTTCGTCGTCATCTGTACGGCCCGGTTCTGCAGGTTCCGGTCCGAGATAAAACGTTCCGCTCACTTCGGCAGCATCACTTCCGGTCCGGATCTGATCGACGCCCGCCTTTCCGCCAAGCAGAAACGAAAGCGCACCGATCAGTATCGATTTTCCGGCACCGGTTTCACCGGAAAGAACTGTAAAACCGTTCTTGAATTCAACGGCCGCCGAATCTATCAGCGCAAAATTCTTTATTGTCAGATCTTCAAGCATGGGGACCTCCGGACCAGTTCAGTTTCGAACGCAGCGCTTCATAAAATTTCCCGGATGAACAACCGATGAGCTGCGCTTTATAGGGAGCCCGTTTTACAATGATGCAGTCACCGACCACCAGATTCACCGATTTTTGCCCGTCAATCGTTATTTTTGCGTCGGGAATCCGGGATTCAAGCAGCGTAATACAGAGCTCGCCGTCAAGACTCAGCACCAGCGGTCTGCTCGACAGCGAAAACGAATTTATCGGCGTCAGAACCAGCGCCTCCATTCCCGGATCGACGATTGGGCCTCCTGCAGAAACGGAATAAGCCGTCGAACCGGTAGGCGTCGCAATAATAATGCCGTCTGCCTTGAATTTACCAAGCGTCGCATGATTAAACGCGACCTCGAATGATATCGTATGCAGCGCATTCTTCGCACTCAGTACGACATCGTTTAACCCGGCAGCCGCATAGGCGGTTTTTCCCTCATGAATAAGTTCCGCATGTATCATACTTCGTTGTTCAATCCGGGAACCGCCAGCGATAAACAGCGAGAGTTCTTTTTCCCATGATTCTTTCTGTATACTGGCAATAAATCCGAATTCGCCGAGATTTACCGGAAAAACAGGAATGCCGAGCGGAGCACATCCCCGGGCTGCGTACAGAACAGTTCCGTCGCCGCCGAGTGTCAGCACAAAATCAGATCCTTCGAACGGATAATCGCAGCTGTACCCGTCGAACGCAAGAAACGATGATTCTATACCCCGGCAGCGGAGAAAGGAATGAATTTCGTTTCCCAACCGGTTTGATTCGTGTTTTCCGGTATTGACGACAATGGTACATCTTTTCATAAAAGCCTCTTCTATGGAAGCGTGCCTAAAACCTTGGAAATTTTTACGGCGGAAGCGTGGCTGAGCCGCGGATACAGCGGAAACAGTACGCAGCGGAGCAGCAGCGACCGTGCAGTTTTCACCGGCTCCGGAAGATTTTCTCCCAGAACGGCTGCAACTGATTTTTCATAGGCAAGGGAAACCGCAATATCTTTCCGTGCAGCGTATTTTTTGACATCGTTAAAATTGCCGGTGAGTACGACGGGGAACGACCATGCGGCGGCTCCGTTCTCCGGGTCCCGTATATAGGTTTTATGTCTGCCCGCCAGAAGGCTCCGCTGAAAAATCGAATACAATTCCCGGCGGACTGCTTCGTTTCGCTTAAACTCTTTCAGCTGTACCCACGCAAGAGAACTGTTTATATCGGGAAGAAGATCCGTCTCGGGGCAGCTATCGGTAAATTTTTTCAGAACGATCCATTCCCGACGGCCGGGAGACAGCAGTACTGCACCGCCGCCGCCGGTTATTATATCATGCTCTTCAAGACCCATAAAAGAATAAACGCCGAAAAGACCGGCTTTTTTCTGCCCGTCTGCTGCCTGTCCGGGGTTATCGGAAGATTCGCCGGCAACCGCTCCGGCGCTCTGTGACACGTCTTCAATAACCGGAATTCCCAAAGCCTGTATTCCCGCCATATCGGGCAGTATTCCCATTGTTTCGTGCAGCAGCAGCAGTCGTCCGCCGTCCTTTATTCCCTGCTCCACTATAGCGGGAGAAACAAGACCGGTAGATTCATCTACATCAAGGATGAGCGGTTCATACCGGAGATCTTCCAGCGCCGACAGATACCAGGACGGCGATAATGCTGAAATCATGACCTTGTTTTCATGGGGAAAGTCCAGCGCACGGAAGGCATACTTCAGTGCGGTTTCCGGGCTGCGTAATGCAACCGCACCGTCACAGGAAAAAAATTCTTTTACTGTCTGAATAAGACGCTGATTTAACTCCCCCGGCCCGATTTTTTCATCGACCATGCAGGTCAATACAGCATCCATCTCCTTTCTGCGGATTGTTGAACTGAATGTCTGAATCATTTATTACCTGAAAATTTAGAATAGTTCCGGAATGGTCCGGAACACGGACTGCTATCGTATATCAATAATCTTCTGAAGTTCTTTCGGATTGAACAGTTTTCTGATGTCCAGCATTATTAAATAATTTTCATCACGCCTGATGACACCCTGAATATACTCGGTACCGATACCGCTGAGCATCTGCGGCGGCTCTTTTATTTCATCCCTGCTTACCATAACGACGCGGGCAATACGATCGATGATAATACCGATCTTGTTGTCGTCGATATTGAGGATGATAAATCCGCCCTCAAAGTCATCGGTTCCTGCGTCGTGCTCTACCTTTCTGATTCTGAAACGCTTATGCAGATTTATGACAGGGATTATTTCTCTTCGCAGATTAAAGATACCTTCAACATAGTAAGGAGCGTTAGGGATCGGCCGTACTTCCTGAATATTGACAATTTCTTTAACATCCATTATGTCGACACCGTATAATTCTTCGCCAAGCTGAAACGTAACTAACTGAAACTGATTGTCATCACCAGACATATGACCTCCGCTGCTTTTAGGAATCTTTCTCTATAAAGATACAACGAATTTGAAGGTTTTGCAATATTGAATATATCAATCCACCACAAAAAGAGTTATCGCATAGACCGTTCCGATACCCGCCTGTTTGAGCAGCGCCGCACATGATTCAATCGTTGCTCCGGTAGTCATAACATCGTCCAGCAGTACCACCGCAGGGGGAATTCCGTTTGTCCGTTTTTGCAGGACCCTGCCGGTATATGATGCAGATCTGAGAACATAGGATTTTCCGACTGTTTCAAGACGCTGCGCTCTGTTGAGCTTTTTCTGCGGATTATCTGAGATACGTTCCAGCAGCGGAAGTATCGTATAGCCCCAGCAGCCGTGCAGGTAGCTGCAGAGATCATCGATCTGGTCCCATCCGTTCTTTCTGATTTTGCCGGGACGGGGCGGAACGGGAACTATCGGCAGCTGATCCGGAACTCCCGCTGCAGCAGAAAGATCAAGCAGTCCCTTACGAAGCAGCCGGGCAAACAACGGCGTCACGGTCCGACAGTTCTGCAGTTTCCACAACCATACCAGATTCTGTATCCATAACCGGTATGGTTGCAGCGGGAACACCCCGTCCGTGTGATTCAGAACAGGAGCCGCTCTGCAGCTCAGACAGGTTTCTTCAGCCGACAGAAGAATTTTGCCGCAGATACGGCACCTGCCGTCCCGGTATCCGGGAAACGAAAACAGCCGATGAAGGCATTCGCTGCAGACGGGAACCGGACCGCATTTTTTACCACAGCCGATACATTCGGATCCGTTATCTGCGGCGGAAAGCAGATATTGCACAAACCTGACAAAGGCAGCCCGCAGGCGGAAGAGACGACAATACAGAGGAGTATTCATATCTTTCTAATTGTCTTTAAAACAACAAATCAGACCGGCAGGCGGAATTTATTTTCCTGAAAGTGTTTTTTTCCATCGTGCCAGTATCTGTAAAGCGGCCAGCGGTGTCATATTGTCCGGATCGACGGAAAGAAGTTCATCAAGAACCATCTCTTCATCCGAAAACAGCCCGGGTTCCCTGCCGTACCGGGCAGGCGGTATCGGATCTGTCTGCGCATCGGGAATGACGGGCCGGTCGGCAGCGACATCCTGAATATGTGACAGGATGGTATTTGCCCTGTCTATGACTGTCTGCGGAATACCGGCAAGCCGGGCCACATGAATTCCGTAGGAATCTTCAGAAGCGCCCGCTTTTATTTTCCGTAGAAACGTAATCGTTCCGCCGGCATCGGAAACATCCATACAAAGCAGTTTGAGCCGGGAATTTTCTATCCGGGTCAGTTCATGATAGTGAGTCGCAAACAGCGTTCTGCATTTTATGACTTCAAGCAGATATTCCGTTACGGCCCACGCTATGGAAAGTCCGTCTTCCGTCGACGTACCGCGCCCTACTTCATCCATAATCACCAGCGAGCTGTTTGTCGCTGATCTGAGGATATGGGCGGTTTCCGTCATTTCGACAAGGAACGTCGATTCTCCGCGTGCCAGATTGTCGCTGGCACCGACGCGGCAAAAGATGCGGTCGACAATTCCTATCCGGGCCGATTCCGCCGGGACGAACGATCCTGTCTGAGCCAGCAGCGCTATAAGCGCATTCTGCCGCAAATAGGTACTTTTACCCGCCATATTCGGGCCGGTGATAAGTGCAAACGATGCCGGCACCGCATCGTCGAAGACTCCATCGGCCGGCCGCTTCCCGGCCGGGGTGTCCGCAGCGTCCGCCTGTATAAAAAGATTATTCGGTACAAATTCTCCGGTCGGAAGATGTAATTCGACAACCGGATGGCGTCCTCTGGTCACACAAAAAACGGAACTCTGATCGACGACCGGACGAACCCATACGTGGAGCCCTGCTGCATAGGCAAGCGACGCCGTTACGTCGGTATAGGCTATTTCCGACGCAGTCTGAAGCAGATAGGGCACAAAATTATGGAGAGAAGACCGGATTTCAACAAACAGGTCCCGTTCAAGCTCAATTATTTTTGTTCCGGAAGTAGTAAGTTCATGTTCAAGATCCTGCAGCTTCTCCGTTGTGTACCGTTCGGCATTGAGAAGAGACCGCCGCATAATAAAATGGGACGGGACCGATGAAAGTTTACCTTTTGTAATTTCAATATAGTAGCCGGAACTTCTGTTATACCGTATCTTCAGATTGGGAATTCCCGTTGTCTGTTTTTCTTCTTCCGCATAGTCTTCGAGAATTTTGTCAAAATTGGCCCGAACCTGCCGGAGATGGTCCAGGTCCTTCGACCAGCCGTCCTTTATGATACCGCCTTCAGTTAATGAAGTCGAAGGGTCATCGAGTATGGCGTTCCGGATAATACCGATTATTTTCAGTGCGTCGGCTTCAGGACTGCAGGCAAAATCGTAGGTCAGTATCTTTTTACGGACAGAAAGCCAGGCTTCCAGACTGGCACGCAGCGCCTGCAGATCTTTCGCATGAGCGCGATCCATCGCAATCCGGCCGGCGAGCCGTTCAATATCAAGAATCGGAGAAATACCGGTCCGCACTGATTGTAACAGTTCAGTATTTTCGAAAAAAAGCGCGACATGATCCTGCCGTGCCGAAATTTTTCTGCAGTCGGTCAGCGGTGACAGAAGCCAGGACCGGAGCATACGGCTGCCCATCGACGTCATGGTATAATTAACGCATTCCAGCAGACTGTACTGCGGACTGCCGTCACGCATATTGGCCACTATTTCAAGATTGCGCCGGGAAGATTCGTCGAGTATGACGTATTCGCTGTCACGATACACGTGGATACCGCTCACATGCGGAATCCGGGTGTTCGTCGTCTTTTCAAGGTAATCGAGCAGGAATCCGGCCGGAGGAACTTCCGGAGAATCTTCGGAAAGTGAAAATGACTGCAGATTGGCCGTCTGAAACTGTGCGGTAAGTCTGTTATAGGAAAGTTCCGCAGAAAAATCCCAGTCGGGATAATAGGATACGGAAAGAGACGGCACCTGCTGAACCGCCGTCAGGATATCTTTATCATCATGCAGCGACTGGGGCAGCAGCAGCTCCCGCGGGGAACACCGCCCCAGTTCCTTCGGAAAATTTTCACTCATTGCAGAAACAGGCCATGAAGTTGCACTGAAAGACGAGGTGGTTACATCGATGAAAGCGAATCCTGCCTTACCGCGACTTATAAAAAGCGATGCAAGAAAATTATTTCTGCTTCCTTCAAGGTATTCGGATTCAACGGCGGTTCCCGGAGTTATGACTTCAACGACTTCGCGTTTCGTCAGTCCTTTTCCGTGTGCTATTTCGCCCGTCTGCTCGCAAATTGCAATTTTTTTTCCCAGCCGGAGCAGGCGCGCGATATAGATCTTCGCCGCATGATAGGGAATGCCGCACATAGGGCTGCCTGCACGCTGCGTCAGGGTAAGATTGAGCAGCCGCGATACTTCGACAGCGTCATCGTTAAACATTTCATAAAAATCGCCGAGTCTGAAGAAAAGAACCTCGTTTTTATACCGGTCCTTTACCTTCTGATACTGCATCATAAGCGGTTTCCCGGCAGCGGACGGAGCAGTCATTGCTGCGTTACAACCCCAAATCGGTAATTACCTGATCGGTAATATCAACAGAAGGGCTGTACCATAGAATGGAATTCGACTGCTGAAGACTCAGAATCATACTGTATCCGCCGGATTCGGCAATTTTTGCGAGGGTGTTGTACAGCTTTTTATAAAATTCATCGGAACTCTGAAGTGATTTTTTAAGCGACTCAAGTTCAACATTTTTCGCGTTCGTATATTCATTTAAAAAATCCGTTTTCTTCGTAATTTCACTTTCAACATTCAGCGCTGCGGCCTGTCTGCCGTCTTTTTCGTATTCCACCTTTTTCTGCTGGAGTTGCTGAAGTTCCTGTGTCAAATTGTCAATTTCTTTCTGATAGTCGGCTTTCTTATTTTCATAATTCCGCACGGGAGCGGAATTTCTGAAATATGCCTGATAGACTTTTGCTGTATCGACTACTCCGAATTTCGTGATCTGCTGTGCGGTGACAGCAGAAGCGGCGCAAAACAACAAAGATGCTACAAGCAGCCATTTACAATTATTCTTTCGCATTCTCTCTTCTTCTCCTCTCTATTTGTTGACAAGATTGAACGACAGTACAAATTCCCACTTATTATACCATTTTATACCGGAATCGGTAGCCCTGAACGTATTCGCCAGAAGGAGTCTGAGCGGAAACTGTGGTATGGAAAAACGCAGCCCCGGTCCGACGCTGAAATAAAAATCCTGTATGTTCAGATCCCTGAAAATCTGTTCCGGTTCATCTTTTATAACAGCAGCATCGAAGAAACCGTCCATTGCGATGACGCCGGGGACGACCGGCACACGAAGCTCTATATTATTGCTCCACATCGCCTTACCACGTACGGAATCATAAATGTCGGTCCATCCGCGGCCGTTGAACATACCGTCGATATACAGCTGGCTCGAATTGCCGACCGACGAACCGACGGCAGGGAACAGCAGTGAAAGGCCGCTGTATGCCGCCAGAACAGCCTTCAGATTCCATTTTTCAGTAACCGGTAGATTTATCAGCGTCAAATAACCTTCCAGTTTCGTATCGGTTCTGAGGAAGAACTCAGTTTCAAGCGGTGTAAGACCGTACCAGGCAACTTTTTCGCTTACAAACCAGCCTTTGGACGGATCATAATTTACATCGCGGCCGTCGAGGGAAAATCCGCTCCAGATAGAATTCTGAATTTTCCAGGTATTCGCATATTCGCTCACGGACGTATCGACCGGCGTATACAGATTTTCATCATAGATATTGTTTATCAGACTGTTGGTAATACCGCCGGAAAGGCGGACAATCGCAAAATCAGGAGTCCACCGGTGTCCGATAGACGATGTCAGACTGACTTTCCAGTGCTCATAATCCATGTAATAATCTTCATTATCCAGCGTTCCGTCACTCAACCATTTATCACGCAGGCAGCTCTCGTCAGAATGGGTAAACGAAAGATTTTCGGACCAGCTTATCGGCATATCGAACAGCCAGTTCTGAGAATATCCGAAGCTTATGGATTGTTCGCTGTCGGATATGGTCGTATCTGCTGAAATAGATCTTCCGGTTCCCCTGAAATTGGAATCCTGCCATTTCACAAAAAGTGCAAACGGCAGATCGTCTGGATTCGTGACACCGGAAAACGTCATGCCGAATTCGATGCTCGTTGTATTCTGTTCTTCAACAGATATGACGAGGTTTACCAGATTATCTTCAGAGCCGGGGACTATATCGGGTACGACCGCTGAAAAATACTGCAGGTTATATAAATTACGAAGTCCCGTCGTCAGTTTCGTTTTAGAAAATATGTCGCCGGTCTCTATCGGAATTTCCCGGCGGATAACTTTTTCCTGCGTTCTCGTATTACCCTTGATGATAATATTTTCAACATGGCTGCGCGGTTTTTCAGTTATGGTAAACAGATATGATACTGTTTTCGCATCGGCATTCTGCGTTTCTTTCGGAACGAAACCGTTGGACGTATAACCGTTTTCGTAATATTTGTCCGCGACAGCCATGACGCCCTGATGAAATTTCGTCTCGTTAAAGACATCGCCCTTCTGCAGGCTGATAAGCGGCCGTAATTCATCGGTAGAAAAAATCTTATTTCCGACAAACGTAACTCCGCCGAACGTATACTGAGAACCTTCCTGTATGACAAAGGTCAGCGTAAGTTCGTCGCGATTCTTTTCCTTGTTGACTGTTACCTTCCGCATTACGTCAACGACAGAAGCGTCGATGTACCCACGGTCTTTATAGTATGTAACCAGAGACTGTTTGTCTTTTTCAAGATCGGATTCCTGAAATGCGCCTGCGTTGATAAGTCCTTTTTCCTTCAGGGACACCTGCTTTTTAAGGACTTTCGACGAGATAACATTGTTCCCGCTGAAATTTATTTCGGATATAATCGTTTTCCGGCCTTCGTTTATGACGAATGTGACAATCTTGCCTTTGTCGGAATCTTCGATTTTCGTCGATACGAAAACGTCCATGAATCCTTTATTGAGATACAAATCGCGGAGTGCCCGTTCATCAATAAGAACCTTGCTGTTTACGTAAACGTCATTTACCTTGATTGCAACGGTATCACGGAGTTCACCGTTACGAATCTGGTGATTTCCCGAAAATTTTATTTCGGCTATTACGGGCCGTTCCACTACCGTAAAAACAAGATTAATTCTATCGGGGTCTTTCGGATCGTGTTTTGCAACAGGCGTAATATCTTCAAAAAAATCCAGTGCATAAATCCGGTCTATGAGGTCGGAAAACATGTCATCGGTGAATGGCTTTCCGATAAAACTTCCTGTTATGCCTTCAAGTTCGGATTCCTTTACATTCTTCAAGCCCTCGAAGGTTATAGAGCTTACCGGCTTGCTGTAATACCAGTCGGAAGCATCATCCTGTGCCCCTGCCGCCGCAGCACACAGAAATACAGCCATAAAAAGCAGAAAATTTAGTGACAGACGTTTACTGTACATAAAAACTCCTCTATAGAATCAGAAGGTAAATTTCCACGAAAGTGTAATTGAGGTAGAAGGAACCCATATATTATTTTGGATAGCATCCAAATCAGGCGCAATATTCCATCGTATATTCGCAAAAGGCGCAGACATCTCCAGCCCGAATTCAGGCTGGAAAACTATGCCGTTCGTCGCAATTCCATCATCTTTTTTCGTTTCGTCATAGGTCCACAGCAAAAGCGCATCGGCGTATAACGAACTTCCGAAGTATTTACCAATGTAAACAGTTGAGTTATCAAAAAAGTTACCGGCAGACAGATTCTTGGTATTACTTCTGTTAAAGCTGAGTTCAACGGCATTCTGAAGAATCTGCGTGCGTATAGAGAATATATCAAAATTAAGTAAATCACGCAATGTGTTTTCAATTTGTCGTATGACAGTCCGCTGCATGTAATAGTCGCCGGTCGCCATAAGAAGCGAACCAACATTGGAAGAATCGGCGGTGACAAATTGTCCGAGCAGTTCCATTATTTCGGTTTCCGACTTTGCAGGAGATGCAGAAAGCGTTGGGTTGAACTGGCTCAGCAGCTGATTCTCAGCACTCAGTGTAATCGTTACCTGATTGCCATCTTCATCGCGTTCCCTGGTTTCTGCCGTAAGTGAAATACGGGCATCTCCGGTATTCGGATTAAACGTCATGGTTCCGTCTTTTATGTAAAAGCTTCGGTTCAAATAGGTAATGTCGCCGCCCTTAAATCCAATCGTGCCGTCGAACAGAAACGTACGATCCGAAGAAAGAAAGCTTACCCGGAATTCTGACAGAGGAACGACGACGCACCGCAGCAGGGGATCAAAAATGAACCGGACATGTTCCCGTGCGAACAGCGTAAGATCGACGTTCATGCTGATACTGCCGGCAGCTGCAAGAAACTCCTTTGCTTCATCCCAATGCGCATAGTCAAGTCCGAGGTCCATGTTCCGCATATCGAGAAGCCCTGAGACCGTCAGCGTATTGTCTTCAAACTGAAAGCTGACATTCGGGTTCACCGTTCCGGAAGCTGTAAAAAACGGAAGATCGATTTTTACAGCAGGATTGTCATCACCGTACGGAAGCAGATTCAGCCGGGAGGACGTTACAGACAATCCTGCAAATTCAACTCGTGCGGAAACCTTGAATCGTTCTTTTCCCTCCCGGACGGTCGTCGGGGCAACCTGCAGAAGATCGTCTTTAAATACCAGTTCCAGATCATCCGACAGCAGAGATTCCGGGAACATTCCGGGAAGAGAAACTTCCGGTGTTTCTACCGATAACGTCCCGTTTATTTCCGGCAGCGTTCTGCTTCCGGTCAAAATAAGAGCTCCTGTTAAAATACCGCGGGAAACAGCGGCAGCCGGAATTTTTACACTGTCGCTCAACCGCGGTAAATCGGCATAAATAGAACTGACCCGTACATTCATTTCCTTGTCGGACGCGGTACCGTCGATATTCATAAGCAGCGGAACGTCTCCGGCGAATTTAAACGACAGCTCCCCGTTGTCAAGCATATAACCGCTCAAACCGATATTCTTACTTGAAAAAACATCATACCGGCCGTCCGTACGGAAAACATTGACAAATACCGGGAACGGTTTTGGAAACAGCGTTCCCGATACCTCACCGGATTTGACCGACAGTATGAAGTTCTGCGAAAGGGCAGACGAAGGATTTTCGCCTGTTGAAAAATCGATTGTTACCGGAGCCGTAATTTCAGCCGTTTTTCCGTCTTTTTTGTAATTTATACGGGTAAAACAGGACCCCGTTTTCTCATTGAGCGAATACTGTGCGTTGATAGTATCAAAATCTATTCTATTCCACGAAGCTTTTGCATTCTGTACGCTGATCGTATTGTCTTCCAGAACCGCGCTGCCATTAAAATCAAGCGCAGCCCCTGCGAGGGTAAGTGAGGCATTATCCACCATGACGGAAACATACGGACTTTCAAGCGTTCCGTTCACGACGGCCGTTCCGGAAACAGTATCAGCCTGTTTCTGACCATTGAAAAAACGGGAAAGCGGAAACGACGTCACTTTTACTTCAGATGAAAAATACAGATCCTTTTTCAGCATAGCCGCCGACAGTTTTTCGCGTCCGGGATTTGTCGCTTCTGCAGTCACACTGACAGCCTCTTCCGACAACGGGCTTTTCAGTTCCAGCTTGCTGTTTGCAGAATCAAAAATACCGGAACGGACATTCCAGAGCAGGTTGCCGCTGCCTTCCAGCAGAGAATCCCGGTCCGTATAGCTGATGGAATTCAGCATCAAGCCATACTTATTGATAAGTCCCGCCGTTTCAATCCGGGGATTTCCGGGAATTTTACCCGACGGTTCTTCTGCTGAAAACCTGTTGAGTATCATCTGAAAACCCGTCGCCGCGGAATAGGTAAAAGAAGAATCCGCAGATGCCGTGAATATATAGGAATCAAAGCTGACCGGCAGCTCCGTAAAGCCTGTCGATCCGGCCAGTGTTCTGGAGCCTTCCGCGTCTGCTGACAAAGCCACAGACAGGTTGAACCCGTAATCACCGGTTATATTAATCCACTGGGAAGAAAGAGTTCCTGAAAAATGATACGGGATAGTATTGGCAATTACTGACGCCGTAAAAAAAGTATCCCGGGTATCCGGTTCCATCTGTATACCGGCAGTGAGCTTCAGCGTTACCTTTCCGTACACAGCCTCAAATCGTGAAATATTCAATGACGAATTGTTTCCGTCCAGGGCGAACACAAACAGCTGACGGTCGTTCTGCGTATTTGCAATAACGGAATACGGGATACTAAACGAGACTGTTTTCATGTCGGAAGAAAGATACAGCTCGCCAGAATAAATAAAACGGCTCAGCGGATATTCTGCCTGCCGGATGGTTCCGCTCTTTTCAGGCGGAATAAAGCCTGCCGAGACCTTTAAAGCCGTATCGAGATAAAAACTGTCCACATCAACGCCTGCCTGCACAAACCCGTTGCGGTAAAGGTAGCTTCCGTCTATTTTTATCATACCGGCTTTATCGCTCTCCGGATGCGAATAATCGGACGCTTCAAATGAAAAATCAAGAGAACCGGTACGGGGAACAAGCGTCATCTGGACTGCTGTGAGGGTCGCCGGGCCGATTTCGAACTGCGGTGAAAAACACAGAAAACCGTTGTCAAGCGGATCAAAATAAAGATCGGCGGAGGCCGTTCCGCCCGGAAGTTCCAGTCGTTTTATCCGCGCGGTCCCGGCGAGCTGCAGCGCAGCGTATCGCAAACTGCCCGAATAGGAAACGCTGCAAAGCGGGCCGTTTAATTCGAAAGACTGCACATTTACTTTACGTTCGTCACCGGAAAGCGATACGCCAGCCTGTGCACCTCCCTTCAGTAATCCGTCCGGTATATAGAGGCTGCCATCTGCCCGGTAGGAAAAAGATCCCGTATTGTAATTCACGGACCCGCTGCCGCTGATGCTCGTCGTTATTCCTGCAAGCTTTTTTATCAGTGCGGAAGTTTTTTTTATCGTTACCAGACCGAAAGGATTCAACCGGTCGGTTTTCAGTCTGAATTTAATTTCATGTGAAGCAAAATTCGTTTCCGCTTCCACATAAAGCGGCAGCAGGGCGCGAAGGGACTCGAAGCGGAAGTTCCCGTTTTCGTATGAACAAACAAAGGCCGCCGTATTAAATTCCAGTTTTCCGCAGTTCACCTCATGAAAACGGATCTGGACAGAGCTCCCGTTCAACGAAGGAAAAAGGATTCCCGCGGCAGAACAGGTCCCGCTGACCGTCGGGCATGTCTTTACCGGCAGCGAGGCCGTAAAACCGCCGTTCAACAGCAGGCTGAAATTACCGCTTTCCGTTTCGCGGATAAGTAAAAAATTTCTGACAGCTACGGAAAAACCGGACGCCGTACCTGTATAATGGATTACAGAATTTTTTACCGAAATATCAAAAGGAATGCTGTTCAGATTAAAGCTGACCGGACGAACGGTCCCGCCGGAAACAGAGTTCATACTGTTTGCAGCGGGTTTTATCATGTCGATAAGTTCTGTAATGAGCTTCTGCTCATCCGTTCCGTTCCATTCAAGATCAAGACCGTCTATGGAAAGGTTTTCCAAAGAATCCGCAGGACTTCCGCGCAGCAGTTTTGGAAGATTATACGAGAAAACCAGATTTTTAACGGAAAGCAGTCGTTTCCCGCTCGCAACATCCGAAAGTACTATACCTTTTAGACGCAATGCTGATAAAATAGAGGGCGAAAGAGAATCATAAGAAAAAGTGATTCCGGTTTTCGATTCCAGCAGTGTACGATAGCTTTCAGCTTTTACCGTTATAAAATTCTCCAGCCGTTTATAGGCGGGCCGTACAAACGCCAAAGCAGCTAGTATGAGTAGAATAAAAACTGTACCGCCGAAACTGGTTTTAAAACTCGGAAATTTCATTTTGCGCAGATTATCTTATCAGATTATCGGCATAAAGGACAGGTATAATTCATGGTACTGGAAAATTTTATTGTCTTCGAAGGTATTGACGGCGCGGGGACAACCACTCAGAAAGAAATTCTGGCACAAAGACCGGAAACTGCAGGATTTTTGTTTTCATCGGAACCAACAGGCAAGACGACCGGAATTTTTTTACGGCAGGTTTTAAAAGGTTCGGTGAAACTGGATCCGGGCACTATAGCCTATCTGTTTGCGGCAGACAGAAACGAACATTTATACGGTACCGGAGGTATACTGCAAGCGCTTCGTGCAGGCAGAACCGTTGTTTCCGACCGATATCTTTTTTCGAGTCTTGCATATCAGAGTCAGGACTGCGGCAGAGAACTGCCGCAGCGCCTCAACGGGAAATTTCCACTTCCGGAGTTACTTTTCTATTTTGACATACAACCAGATCTTGCACTTCAACGTATTACCGGCCGTAAAACGAAAGAAATCTATGAAACTGCAGATTATCTGAGCAGAATAACGGCATCGTATAAAGAAATTCTGGAGGCCTATCAGTCGGATGAAAAAGGAACCGGTATGAAAATAATTTTTCTTGACGCGGCCAGAAGCAAAGAAGAAATAGCGCAAATAATCTGGAGAGAACTGCAGAAACTGCCGATATTGAAAAAGTGAGAAGAAACCGTTTTTCCGTTCTGCGTTTATTTTTATTCATACTCGTCATGGGCAGTATCGCTGTTCCGGCGTCCGCATATATGGTTAAATACAAGGAAGACTTCTACCGCCTGTATCATGTCCATTATCAGCAGTATCCGGATGACTGCATAGAAAATATCTACTGGCTCGAAAAAGCAGTTCGTGCCGATTTTGCCAATCCGCTGTATGCGGACGCAAAAATTACTTCGGAAAAGCAGTGGGAAAAATACCGCTATCTGTTTATGATGCAGCTGAATCTGAAACTCATAGAACAGCATCTGCGGCTCGGACGGACGTACGACAAACAGACTGCTTATTTTTACGATGCGCCGTGGAAAGACGAATATCTTGCTGATTTGAAAAAAGCATTAAGCTGCTATCAGGCCGGACTTGTTTACTGGCAGGAAGCGCAGCTATGGGCGGAAAAGGCAAATGCAGACAGTTTCAGGTTCCTGTACATCTCTGATCTGCACTACTGGGAAGACGAACGGGAACGTATAGCGACCGGAGATCTTGATTACGGCAAAATTCTTAACCGGGAAATCACCCGGGTTCAAAATGTCATCGCAAAGTTTGTTGCAATGGATTCAAAAAATTATTAGAATACAGTTATGACTTCAGAAACTTTTCTTCTTTCATATCCCGCCGTACATCCGGGAACAGACACGACGCAGATCTTTTTTCACAGTGGAGCCCCTGATCTTCTTTCCCTTTACGGAAACGACGGTTCCGGACGGCGGATTTTTGTAACCGATACGAAAATTGCCGCACTGCCGGCGCTGAAGTCATTTATAACTTCTTTCACGTCCGGAAAAAAAGGAAACGATATAGTTCTGACACTCGAGACCGGAGAGGCGCACAAAACCATCGAAAGTGTACTGCTGATAGTAAAAACAGCACTCGACGCAAATTTTTCACGCAACGATACGTTTGTCGGCATCGGTGGCGGGGTAATCTGCGATATGACGGCATTCGCCGCCGCTATCTTTAAACGCGGAGCACGGGTAGAACTTGTACCGACGACGCTGCTTGCAATGGTCGATGCAGCCGTCGGCGGAAAAACGGGGTGTGATTTCGAGTCATACAAAAATATGATTGGAGCATTTTTTCCTGCAGCTGTTCTTCACGTTTTTCCACAATTCGTACAGTCGCTGGACGAGACGCAGTACCGGTCGGGTCTTGCCGAAGCATTTAAAACGGCACTGCTGTATTCTGCCGGATCATTCTCTGATTTTGAGCTGAAGCATGAACAGATAAAAACACGGGATAAAGCAACGCTCGATAACATAATCCGTACCTGCGTAAAAGCCAAAGCTAAAATTGTCGGGCAGGATTTCACGGAAAGGAATATACGGATGCAGCTTAATTTCGGCCACACGTTCGGTCATGCGCTGGAAACAATTTCGGGACTTGGGATTGTGCCTCACGGAGATGCCGTCGCGTGGGGAATTGCCCGGGCACTCTCGCTTTCTGCAAACAAAGGACTCTGCAGTGCCGGATATTGTAACCGTGTCGCAGCTGTTATGCAGAAATACGGCTGGGAAACCGGTCCTGTACATCACACGCTGAAAAACAGCAACGCAGCTGCTGACCTGCTGCAGGCAATGAAAAAAGACAAAAAAAATACCGGCAGACTGATTCGTGTCATTCTCCAGAAGGGGCTCTGTACGACCGTTATTCAGGAAGTACCTGACGACGAAATTCTGTCCGTTTTACGGTAAAACCGGAAGCAGATAAACGATGACTGAAAAAGAAAAAAAACACTATTTTGACTGGGCAGCGACGAGTCCTGCGGACACAGACATTCTTACCGCGGCCCTGCAGGAATCTCTTGAAAACTGGGGAAACCCCTCGAGCCTGCATAAAGCGGGAAAAGCTGCACGGACAGCTCTTGAATCGTATCGTGCAGAGTGTGCTGATGTTCTCGGAGTTAAGCCCGAAACGGTATATTTTACTTCAGGCGGTACGGAAAGCGATCACATCCCGCTGCTCTCCATACTTACCCGTCCTGAGCGGGGAACTATCCTCATAAGTTCTCTGGAACATCCGGCAATCAGGGAACAGGCTGCTGCGCTTGAACACTGCGGGTGGACAGTGACGCGGATACCGAGTACCGCTGACGGTTTTATAACGCCGGAGGCTGTCGCCGATTGTCTCACGGACGATACGGTCATTGTCTGTGTCATGGCTGTAAACAACGAGACGGGGGCTATTCAGGATATACGGGGGATAGCCGACGTTCTGCAAAAATGCGGAGAAAAAAAGAGAAAACCATTCTTTCACGTCGACTGTGTACAGGCTGCGGGCAAAATACCGATCGACATATCCTATAAGGGAATAGACAGTGCTGCTTTCAGCGCGCATAAACTCTGCGGACCACGGGGAATCGGCATTCTCTATCTTGCGCATGCCGTACAGCCGTTTCTCAGGGGCGGCGGTCAGGAAAAAAATATCAGAAGCGGAACGGAGAATCTGTTCGGAGCAGCCTGCTTTGCTGCCTGCCTCGGGAGGTATTTTCTGACGGCAAAAAACAGCGCGGCACAAAAACGGTTTGAAAAACAGAAAAAGACGACGGCCGGATTTCTTGAAGATTTAACAACGCTGCCGGGCTGCCGTATTATTCCCCAGGTCAGGGTGACGACCGCGGCCGAACGTTTTTCCCCGTGGATCATACAGGCAAGCTTTGCGGGGATTCCCGGGCAGGTCATGGTACGGGCACTCAGTGAAGAAGGATTTTTCATTTCGACCGGAAGCGCCTGTTCTGCAAAGAAAAACAGCAGACCCGTTCTCGAAGCAATGAACATATCACCGCAGGAACGGGAAACCGCAGTACGATTCAGCTTCGGCCCGCTCACCGAAGAACAGGATATGCATGAACTGTTTGCGGCGGTACGGAATATCTGTACTGCGTTCTCGTAATAAACTTCAGAAAATTGTCAGTTTCTCTTGTAATAACTACTGCAATATGGTAGATTCTGCACAAGAATCATTTTTAACATAATTAAGGAAGGATAAAATGGGCATTCGCGGCGAGCTTTTCACGACACAAGTTGTCCTCAATAATCGTTCATACTTTTTCAATGTAAAGGAAAACAGAACCGGCGATGTATTTCTGCAGGTTGTCGAAAGTAAGAACAAAGACGGGGTAGACTTCGACCGCCATCAAATTGCGGTATTCGCAGAAGACATGCAGAAATTTCTTCAGGGTATGAACGAATCCCTTTCATTTATCGAAAAAGATCGTAAGGCACGGATAAAAGCCGCTGCCGAAAAAAAAGCATACAAAGAAACAAAATACGGGAAGGGGTCTGATAAAGGCGAAAAGCGGATTTACCGGAAACGCGGAGAAGACCGGCCAAAAAGCGACGGTATAAAAAGAACAGGACGCGTTATTCATATCGTTTCAAAACGCACCGCTGACGATCAGAACTAATACCGGAATGAAAGCCGCTGAATCGGGGACGGCCCCTTTTCACGACATATTTTTTTATGTTCCGGCGTCGGATATCCTTTATGCCGGGCATATCCGTAACCGGGATATACGGAATCATATTCAATCATCAGTCTGTCTCTGCCGGTTTTTGCAATAATGCTGGCAGCCATGACCGGCGGATAAAGTGCGTCAGCTTTCGGTTGGCACCTGCACCGGATGGCAATCTTCGGACAAAAAGTACCGTCAGCGACAGCTTCAATTTCAGGTGCGACGTCTTCTTCCATATGATTTTCCTTTAACCACGAAGGAAATTTCAGCAGCGCCATTTCACATGCCAGCTGCATCGCATACAGGCTTGCCTGCAGAATATTTATTCTGTCTATGACTTCGTGATCGACAAACCCAATACCCCAGCAGGCTTTTTCTTTTATGAGGATTTCAGCAGCCAATCGTTTTTTTGCGCTGAGTTTTTTCGAATCATTTAAATACTGAACCGGGAAATCGGGGGGAAGAATTACCGCTCCCGCTGCAACCGGACCCGCCAGCGGGCCGCGGCCCGCTTCATCCAAACCGCAGAGAAATTTCATTTAAAACCCGACAGCCTGTTGCCCTTTTCATCGAGGGTAACGACCGATTTGTCTTTCCAGACCGCAGACGTCCCGCTTTTTTTGTCCGGTTCCGCAGTAAACGTATTATCCGTAATACGGCACCTGGTACCGACAAGTTCTGCGATACGGCCGAGGCGGCCGACGACTTTACAGTTCGTACTACGGAGAACAAAAGATCCCTGCTGTACAGAAAAATTGACACTGGTATCCGCTATCGTCGAAATTCTGCTTTTTTCAACAGTTATCTTTGAGTCATTTGAAGAAATTCCTGCTGCATAGGAGTCGGCTTGTGCCGTCAAACCGCAGTTGTTCAGGTTGATCACCGAGGTATATGCGGTAAAAACAGTACCATTTCCGGTAAATTTACCGATAATCTCGCAACCGGTAAAATCTGCTACAGCATGTTCAAGCACAAACATTTTATCGGAATTTTTATCCGTTTCTTCATCTGCGGCTTTCTTTTCAAAAATAATATCAGAAGCGGAAAGGCTGGCACTCCGCAGGATAACGGAAGCTCCTGCCGGTATGCTGATTCTTGCATCATCAGTTCCGACTATTTCGCAGTTTGCGGCAAAAACAGTATCACCTGCAGGCAACGTTACGGAGCCCTTCAAGTGTATCCGCGCAAAACGCTGGGAATTAATGATAGCAGCGCAACCGGAAAAATCTTTAAAAGGCTTCAGCACAGAACCGTCCGCATCAGCTGCCTTCGAATCAGCCGCAACATAATAATTGTATTCGTCAACGATTACACTGTATGTGGAGGACTCACTTTTATTTTCTGCAGCGTCTACCGCATATGCAGTAACCCGATACAAAATGGCTCCCTGCGGATCGCCGTCAAGCGTAAGACCGGTTACGCCCTGTTCCGTGTACGGACCGGCAGTGGTTTTAATGCTGTCCGTACCGGATACAGCTATTGTTTTAAAATCGTCATTTGTGAGCAGCGCCGACTTACTTACGGCACTGTATATCTTTGCATCTTTTTCACCGGAAAAAGTCACTTTTACCGGTTTACGGGCAAAAAGCGTATGGATGTTCGTCTGCAGACCGGGCGGTGACGGCGGTTGTCTGTCGATACGGTACGGAACTGAAAGTTCGCCCTGATAAACACCGTCGGACCAAAGCGACAGATTAAGCGTTCCGCTGACCGTATCACCATAAAAAGTATCCAGGCCGATGGTTCTGAACAGGCCTGCGGAAATATACGATGAAGATGCAGCACCGGATGTTCCGGCCATATAGGAATCATCACCCTGAATCTGTATCTCGGTTTCAGCATCTGAATTCGTATGTACCGCCAGCCCGGGTTCCGGCGGTACTACATAATACTGAACCGGATTTCCTGCTTCATATGCAACGCTCTGCCATCGGATCATGTGACGTACCGATCTGTCCAGTTCCACCGGATTCCCGGCAGGCTTCCAGTCAGCTCCGTCTATCGAATAAATAAGTTTCTGATTCGTGAAAACGACTGTTTTCCACCGGGAAATCGTGAATGGTACATCCTGCCGGGAAAGCAGTCCTATCTGGGGGCTGGAAGCATGAATAACAACATGCCAGAGGCTCGAACCGTCCGTTATGGTGAACGGAACAAGCCGGTTCAAAAGGCTTTTCCGGGAAACAGAAATGGTTCTGCCTTTTATCCACGTCTGCGAATCGTTTCCAAACCGGTATGCAAGTGTTTGCGGTATTGCCAGACTTTCTCCCGACGTATATTCGTACACGACAGGAGCTGTCATTTTTGTTATAAAAGTTTCTTCGTCAGATGAAGAAAAAGAATCCTGTTCAGAAACCGTATATTCTATGGTTGTCTCCGTCGTAGTCGAATCACCGGAAACGACCGCAACACGGAGTTTCACCGTGCCGGCCGCATCGATGAGAACAGGACCGTCATAGGCGAATCCTGATTCCAGCGGGTCTGTGCCCGAATAGGAATAAAACGCTTCGTCGCCCGGGGCCATCTGCAGCACCAGTGGCTGCCGGTTTGCCCACGTTCCTGGAACGGGGCTCAGAATCACCGCCGCCGCCGAAAGCCCGGCTACAGAAGAAACAACCGATAAAACTATTAAAAAAAACAGATTCTTTCGCATCGTCAGTTTAATCAAACAAAGGTTCGAGAACTTCCCGAAGTTCCGGATCATCCCGGTAATAATATTTTTCAAGTTCGTCTTTCGAAAGTCCGACCAGCTCGTGGCTCAGATAATGAATCCAGCGGTCTTCATCAGGTTTCGTTATTTCAAAACGGCGGCACCAGTAATCCGGCTGTATCGGCTGCTGTTCCTTATGATATGTAAAATATTTATAATCGTGGACGACCACTTTTATATCCTTCCGGGGAATTCCATGCTCGAGAAGCTGTTCGACCAGAGAATTGATAGTAAGGCCGGTATCGTAAATGTCGTCGACCAGCATCACCTTATCACCATGCCGTAAATGGTCGGGAGCGTATGTCCAGCCGTCGATCATAACTTTCTCCCGCTGTCGTATGTCGGAATACGAACGTGCAACAACTGCTGCATATAAAACGGGATGATAATCTTTTCTTACGATTCTGAAGTATTCACTTATAACGTTTGCCATATAGGCACCGCCGCGAAGCGATGTATAGATTACATCCGGCGTGAAACCGTCATTATAAATCCGATGGGCAATTTTAAGCGCATCATTTCGTACTGTATCATACGTCAAAAATTCTTTCGTCATTGCAACCTCTGGTCTAACTGCTAATATATGAATACAAATCATTGTACCGTATAAAAAGACATTTTACAATTATAAAAAAGATGAGTTTTTTCTTTCCCGGAATCACGAAATAAGCAGCCTTATTATCCGTTTTTCAAGTTCTGCCGCCGGCGGAAAAGGGTCAAAAAAAAGCCGGTTACGCACAGATTCCGGGCCTTTGTCATTTCTTTCATCCAGCAGAACCTGCAGCGGAGAACCGTCCAGGACAAGTATTCTGTCGGCGAGGCAGACAGCCTCTTTCACATCATGCGTTACGAACAAAACGGTCCGGGGATTTTCGGTAATCATCGATTCAAACAATTCCATGAGATTCACTTTTATTCCGATATCCTGCGACTGAAAAGCTTCGTCCATAAGTAGTATATCGGATGGAAAGGCAAACGCCCGCGCTATAGCGGTCCGCTGTTTTTCTCCGCCGCTCAACTGCAGCGGAAACACAGAAAGCCGGTCGGAGAGCCCCACTCTGCCGGCAAAATAAACCGCACGGGCATGAGAGTCTTCATAACTCATGGTGTTTACCAGCGGAATCAGGATGTTTTCAAGTACGGGAATTCCAGGGATAAGGCGCGGTTCCTGAAAAAGATAGGATATTCCGGGCGTACCGTGTTCTGCTGCGGCTCCGGTAAAGCGGCACCTGCCTGAAACGGTCGTTCCTGAAACAGAAAGAATACCTCCCAGATAATCAAGGAGCGTCGTTTTTCCTCTGCCGGAAGGTGCGATAAGCACGGTCACGGATGCAGGTTGTATTTCAAGCGAAAAATTCCGGTACAGCAGCTTTCCCGCCCGCATCAGCGTAAGATCCCGGATCGAAATGCCGCAGCAGCTATGGCTGTCCATAATCAGGATCCTCCGCGTCTGTACGGAGCCGGCGGTGCTGAAACCGGGAGACAAGTCCCGACAGCAGTTTCTCGAAAACGAAACTCAGAAGAACAATGACAAATGTAACGGCAACGACTTCCTGTGTTTCCAAATGTACCTGAGCTTTCTGCAGCAACGTTCCGGCACCGTACCGGGGCAGACTTAACACTTCTCCCGCCGCAACGACTTTCCAGCTGAGTCCAAACGACGAAACCGCCCCGGAAAGAAAAAACGGCACAACGGCAGGAATTTTAATATACAGAAACTGCTGGCGGAACGAAAGGCCGTAGATTTTCGCCATTGCCAGCAGTTTTTCGTCAACTGCAGAAAATCCGGAAGCTACCGCCGTTATCATAACCGGCAGCGTCATCAGAACTGCAACAAACACCGGAACAACAGAAGAATCAAACCAGAAAAGCGCCAGCAGAATAAAAGAAACGACCGGCGTTGACCGCAGGACAGCAAGGGGAAAAGCGACAAAATTGTTGAAAGATGCCGACATACCGCAACCGATTCCCAGCAGAGTTCCCGCCAGCAGTGATATTCCGAACGCTGCAAAGCAGCGGATCGCGGTAAAACCGACATTTTTCCAGAAAAAACTGCTGCGGGATAGTTCAAAGAACCGTTGAAAAACAGCGGATGGTGCGGGAAGTATTAACGGGGCATGCAGTACGCGCGCCCCGGCTTCCCATATGACAACTATCAGTACCGCTGAAAGCAGAACCGCAGTTCCGGGTGATACACCCGTGTGTTTTTCTGACTTCATTTCACCCTATTTAAAATAAAAACCATCATCAGGCAGTACCCCGCCGACCGATTCCGGGGCAAACTGAAGGAATATGTCAAGCAGCTTTTCAATAGAAGCCCTGCCGGAAACCGCATCAATAAAAACGTACTGGCTGTTCGGTATAGCTCTTGCAACGATGGGCGCCATAAGACCGAGCGTGTATTTCTGAACAAGAACACCAGCCTTGTTGGGGTTGGTGATTGTCCATTCAGTCGATTTCCTATAGGCGGCTATAAATGCACGAACCGTTTCCGGATGTTCCGCCGCATACCCGGCGCGTACGACCATGAGCGTAAGCGGATACGTCTGCCCTGCACCTTCAATCTTTTCATATTCCGTCTGGAAATTGATCGCACGGATAAAATTTTTATCACGCATTGTTACGACAGTCGCAAACGGTTCCGGTACGACGGCATACCGTATTTTTCCTGAAATAAGTTCTGCACCGATTCTGCTGGTTTCTATGGAATAATCAGGCTGCACCATGTTATCACCGGTACCAACCGCTATTCCGTTTTTTGAAAGCAGATAGCGGAACATATAGTCCGGTGTTGCTCCCTGTCCGGCTACTTCAACAGTCTTTCCTTTTAAATCTGCAAGCGATGCGATTCCCGGATCTTCCGTAACAAGTACGACGTTTCCGTTACCGGTTATACCGGCGGCAACAATTGCCCCGTTATTTTTCAGATAAACTTTTGCCGCTACATTAGCCGGCAGGAAACCGATATCGACTTCTCCTTTTATCATTTTCGGAAGCAGTGCCGCAGGACTTGCATACGACTGGAAAACAGTTTCAACGCCGCCGAGATCCGGATGATTTTCATACAAATACGCCAGAGGGATACCGGTAGGGCCGTTCAGCGACCCTACCCGCAGAGAATCGGTGGAAACCGCCGGATGTCCGGAAGGAACGGTACTGTCCTCTGTTTCCGCGGATGAGGCTTGATTCCGGTCCGGAGATACGGAATCCTTTTTTCCACCGGCAGAAAGTACTGCGGAAACTGACAGAAAACAGGCAATTGCAGCTATTTTAAATACATACGTCTTTTTCATAAAATCCTCTTTATTTTCTATTATTTTTATATATTCCGGCTATAATTTTTATGCCGCGCTCAATTTCTTCATCCGGGCGGGCATAGTTGAATCTGATACATTTGGAATAATGCGGATGCTGTTCGACGGGCGGAAGCGACGAGTCTTCAGCAGTACCGAAAAAGAAAAATTCACCCGGCATAATAAAAACGCCCCGTTCTTTTAAAATCCGGTATAACTCCATAGTCGTAATGGTTAAATCCTTCATCAGTATCCACAGAAAAATGGCGCCTTCACTCGTATGAACAGCATAGTCGCCGCCGGCAAAAAAGTTGTGGACAAGCTGTTGCGTGAACTCCGATTTTTTCCGGTAATACGGTCTGACAGCTGTCCTGGCAGTTTCTGTAAGGATTCCTCTTCTGAGCAGCGATCCTGACAGCGCGGGTCCTATACTGCCCGGTGCAAGTGCCGCGACGGCATTTATATTCGACAGTGCTTTTATTATGCGCGTATCCGCTACGATGATACCCGTCCGGAGCGCGGGAAGCCCTATCTTTGAAAGGCTTAACGAAAGAACGACGTTTTCGTCCCAATATGGTTCCGGATCACT
>JALCCK010000030.1 GCA_022640795.1 Treponema sp. | reverse complement strand
AGTCGCCGTCGTCAATCAGTGAAAAAAACAGAAAATTTGATCTCGTCTCAAATTATCCTGCAAAATGGCTCGCGTACTATAAAGAAAGAAACCTTGCGCTTTATGACCCGGTTTACCAAAGTTCATACCTGATAAATACACCGATGACATGGGATGTTATTGCCCGGATGAACAAGGATAAGAGAGCTGCCGACGTAATGAATAAAGCCCGTGAGAATTCTCTCGTGTCAGGAATCGGTATTCCGCTGCACTGTTCGTCAGGCTGTATATACGGGATGAGTCTTGCAGCTCCTTCGGCGGACATTGATTTTTCCCGCGATGCCCAAAGTCTTTATAATGCAGCCGCCCATCAATTCCTTGTGGTTTACGGTATTATAGCAGGGTTTATTCCTTCTTCGAGTCAGGCGGTACTCACGTCACGTGAAAAAGAAATCCTGCAGTGGGTAGCAACTGGAAAAACAAAAGGTGAAATTGCAGCTATCCTTACAGTTAGTGAATCCTGTATTAAACGCCACTGCGAACATATCTTTTTCAAATTGAACGTGCAGAATCTTCCATCCGCCGTCGCCAGGGCAATTCGTCTGAGACTGATACGATTATAATTCATATTCCGGCAGATATTATTTCTTTTCTCTTATAGAATAATAGTGGCTATACAGCCAATATTCCGATTTGTTTTTTCTCCATATAATAAAAAATATCTAGTATTCCGTATACGAATATTTTAAATAAGGGAGAAAGTAATGAAAAAGTCAGCAGAAAGATTTGTTTTTTTTCTGATTATAGCCGTTTTAACGGTGCTTACCGGAGGCTGTAAAATAAGTTCGGGGTCTGACAGTTCATCAGATACTACGCCACCGGATCACGGAATTTCTGCAACAATTTCCATTCCGGACGGGACTATTACATTTTCTCCCGAAAATCAGACTGTGACAAAAGGCAATTCATGTACTGTTTCCGTTTCTGAAACTTCGTACAGTAGTTATACATGGGAACTTGACGGAAGCGAACAATCGTCCGCCAAAAACTCTGCATCACTTATAATTGATACCGGTTCTCTCGATGCCGGTATACATACAATACAGCTTATAGTAACGGATTCACCCGGCAACACATTCTTCGGCACATGCCATTTTTCGGTGACGAACTGATCCCTGTTCCGTATGTATTGCTGAACTGATTTTAACTATGAGGAGAAGAAATGAAATGAGAAGAATAATCAAATATATAGTTCCTGTTATACTGGCCTGTTTTAGTATATCGGCCTGTTCGAATCTTTTTACAAAAATAACAGATTCCGGGCAGGATACTGCATCAGCGGCCGGCGGCAAGGTGACGCTTACGATTTCTACCTCGTCCGCTTCCGCTCGAACGATTCTTCCTTCTACCCCGGACATAGCGGAATATATCCTGTACGGCGGATTGAGCGGCGGTACGCAAAAGTCGCTCGCATCGTTTGAAACGCTCTCTTCCGGTTCTTCCGTTGCACTCGCCGCCGGCACGTGGGATTTCACGCTGAAGGCGGAAGATGCTTCCGGGAACGTTGTTCTTTCCGGTGAACAGAATGATGTAAAACTTTCGGCCGACACGTCGCTGACGTTTACACTGTCGCCGCTTTCGGACGGTAACGGTTCCGTTGAAGTGACGATTACGTGGCCGTCTTCTGTCGCTGTTGCGAGCGTTATCCCGACGTTCGACAGTACGACGGAATCCGAATTGGACATAACCGACGTCGACGGCGGTAAGAAAGGCGTCGTGTACAGTAAAACTGACGAGTCTGCCGGCGGCTATCTCGTTTCGTTCAGTCTGCGGAACAGCAGCGGAACGGAAATTGCGTCGATTCCGGAATATGCGCGGGTGTACGCAAATCTTGAGAGCACCGCGACTTTTGATTTGACGGCGGACGACTTCAACAGCGTACCGAAAGCCCCTTCCGATCCGGTCGCGTCGATAACGGATACGGGTGACGACACGTGTTCGGTGACGCTTACCTGGGCGGACAACTCGACGAACGAGAAAAGTTTTGAAACATCGTATTCGTCCGACAGCGGAACGATGTGGTCGGATTCCGTCTGCCTCGATGCAGCGAGTACGACGACTGATGTAAGCGGACTGGCGCGCAGTACGTCATATATCTTCCGGGTACGGGCGGTGAACGATTTCGGGAAATCTGACTGGGCGGATACCGATGCAGTTGCGATACCTGAATTGACGGATTTTACTTATACAATTTCTGGCGGAGAGGTAACTATTACCTGCTATACGGGAAGCGATACGGATGTCGTCATCCCGTCTGAGATAGACGGGTACCCGGTGACGACCCTTGCGTCTGCATCTTCATCTTCCGACGGAGTCTTTTATGATAATACGACAATAACCGCTATAACGATTCCCGATTCGATTACTTCAATTGGTGATTATGCGTTTTGCGGTTGTACCGGATTGTCTTCCGTTACGTTCTCCGGAACGTCTTCCGTTACTGCTATTGGAGAGCTCTCTTTCAAAGGCTGTACAAATCTCAGTACCATAACTATTCCTGAAACAGTTACCACAATCGGTACACGTGCCTTTTGCCAAACAGGTCTTACGTCTGTGACTATTCCTGCTTCCGTTATTTCTGTAGGTATGGGCGCTTTCCTTGCTTGCCACTCTCTTGTGGCTGTTACCATAAACAGTTCTGCAGCAACTATCGGTGACGGAACTTTTTTTAATTGCTTAAGTCTTTCTACTGTTACGGTGAGTGCGGTATCTCCTCTTACGCTCGGCAGCTTTGTGTTTGACGGCAATGCGTCTGATCGCAAGATTTATGTTCCGGACGACAATATCACCGACTACCAGCAGGCGGAAAACTGGTCGGACTATGCGGATTCCATAACGAGTAGGGTCGATCATACCGGAGAAACGTATACGGTCACCTTTACCGCAAACGGCGGAACCGGAACCGACTACACCCAGACACTGACGTATGCGACGGCGACTGCTTTAACGCCGTGTACTTTTACCCGGGACGGCGACACCTTCCTTGGCTGGGCAACGGCTGAAGACGGTTCCATACTTTATGTTGACGAAGATTCTTTTTCGATCGCCAACAAAGACGTTACCTTATATGCCCGATGGCTTTCGGACTATACGTCCCCGGCGTCCGATTTTGAGTATACGGTTTCGGGCGGGGAAGTGACTATCGACAGCTATATCGGCAGCGCTCTCGTCGTAGTGATTCCCGATACGATTGAAGATTGTCCGGTGACGGCACTGTATTCTGCGGACGAAAAAAGCGACGGCGTGTTTTACGGCAGCGACGTGACGACGGTGTATATTCCCGATTCGATTACAGCGGTCGGTGATTATGCCTTTTATGAGTGTGAGAATCTGACGTCTCTTGCTGTTGCGGAGGAAAATTCGACATACTGTTCGGTCGACGGCGTCCTTTTCGACAAAGGTGAAGAAGAGCTTATCTGTTATCCTGCGGGGAAAAGCGATACGGAATATACCGTTCCCGCGACGGTACTAACGATTGATGAAGACAGCTTTTACGGCTGTGCCGCTCTTACGACGGTCACTATTCCCGATTCGGTGACCGCGATAGGCGACAGTGCTTTTGAGAAATGTATGAATCTTTTTACCGTCAATGAAAATGCGTCCGACCCTCCGACGCTCGGCGGCAGCAGCGTATTTGATTCCGATGCATCCGGCCGTACGATCTATGTACCGGACGGATGTGCCGGTACGTATCAGAATGCGGAGTACTGGTCGGAATATAAAAACGACATTCTCAGCGTCAACGGCGATACGGTTAATCCGGCAAGCGATTTTATCTATACTGTTTCAGGCGGAGAGGTGACGATTACGAAATATACCGGCACCGATACAAGAGTAATTATTCCCGACACTATTGACGGCGATCCGGTAACGGCACTTGCTTCGGCGTCGTCTTTAAGCGACGGCGTTTTTGCCAAGAGTTCCATCGTGTCGGTACAGCTTCCGTCTTCATTAAAAACAATCGGCAATTATGCGTTTTACAGTTGTGCGAACCTTGCATCCGTAACTATGGATGACAGCATAACCGGCATCGGAAAATATTCATTTTTCGATTGCTATGATTTGACTTCCATTTCAATTCCCGAATCGGTAACGACGATCGGTGCCTTTGCCTTTGCCAGTTGTTATGATTTGATTTCCGTTTCGATTCCGGCGTCGGTTATATCCATAGGCGATAGTGCATTCGGCTGGTGTACTGGCCTTTCTGAATTTGTCGTCGATGCGGAGAATGCATCGTACAGTTCTGCCGACGGCGCTCTTTTTGATAAAGACAAAGAAACGCTGCTTTATTATCCTGCCGGCAACAGCCGTACGGAGTATACCGTCCCGGATTCAGTCGAAACGATTTATACTCATTCGTTCGCCTTTTCAAAAAATCTTGAAACCGTTACCATCCCGGTGTCCGTAACCGCTATCGGGGATTTTTCTTTCTATTATTGTTCTGCGCTTGCGACCGTATATGAAAACGCGTCCGAGCCTCCGACACTCGGCGGAGATTCGGTTTTCGATTCCGATGCATCCGGTCGTACGATCTACGTACCGGACGAGAGTGTTACTGACTATTGGGAAGCGGAAAACTGGTCGGACTATAAAGACTCCATAAAAAGTACAGTCGATCATACCGACGAAACGCACACGGTTACTTTTACTGCAAACGGAGGAACCGGTGATGATTATACGCAGACGATGACCTACGGAGTAGCGGCGGCTCTTTCTTCCTGCTCTTTTATTCGGACTGGATACGTGTTTCTCGGATGGGGAACCACTGAGGACGGCGTACCGCAGTATGAGGACGAGGCATCCTTCAGTATTCTTGGCGAGGACGTTACCTTATACGCACTGTGGATGCCGGTTTCCGAATCTTTGACAATGGAAGACGTTGCGGCAACAAGTTCCGGGACGCTCCGCGGCAGGGAGGTTACGCTTACACCGTACAGCATCGGAAAATATGAAGTGACGTATGAGCGGTGGCTTACGGTGTATACATGGGCGACATCCGACGACCGGGGTGATGATAAATATACCTTTGCCGATGCCGGCAGGGAAGGGAACGACGGAACGATCGGTGCTTCTTTGACGTCCGCGTATAATGAACCGGTTACATACGTTAACTGGCGTGACTGCATGGTATGGTGTAATGCGTACACGGAATACTGTAATGCCGTAAACGGAGAAGATTTGACCTGCTGTTATTATACCGATTCTTCCTATGCGACGCCGATACGGGCATCGACAGCGACGAAATCTATAGATGATACTGAAGGCGGATGCGATAATCCGTATGTAAAATGGAGTGCGGACGGCTATCGCCTTCCGACGGAAGCGGAATGGGAATATGCGGCGCGGGGCGCCGATCCGACTGATACGACGAACTGGGACTATACGTATGCCGGATCGGATACGGTTGATGACGTTGCGTGGTATTATGGCAACTCCGACGACAAAACACACGATGTCGGAACGAAAATTGCCAACGGCCTTGGTGTGTACGATATGTCGGGAAATGTCGTCGAATGGTGCTGGGACTGGCATTCCTATACGGACAGTAGTGCTGTGACAGATCCGACCGGAGACAGCTCCGGTTCTATGAGAACATTCAGGGGCGGAAGCTGGAGTGGCGATAGCTGTGGTTATGGCTGCGGTGCTGCCGGTCCCTGTATGTCGCCGTACGGATGCACTGAATATGTCGGGTTCCGCTTCGTCAAACGGAGCAAATAAGGATTTCGGAAATTCAGAGTGGAATACGGCAGTTATGATAATATAGGAGCACTTGCTGCTTATTGTTATTCAACAGGACTCGTTTCGGGTACTGGTTCTTATATTGCAGGTTTTCTTGGGGACAGTTCCGGTATCGTCACTTCCTGTTTCTATGACCGTACTACGAGCGGACAGTCCGATACCGGTAAGGTAACTCCCGAGTTCACTTCAGAAATGCAAACTGAATCTACCTTTACTTCTGCTTCGGAAGGCGGCTGGGACTTTGCCGGTGAAACCACTAACGGTACCGACGACATCTGGACTATCGATACATCGGCAAAACCGGTAAAGGTAAACAACGGCTACCCGTACCTGAGCGCGCTTCCGCCGCAGTAAAACGGAATATTGCGGCAGCTTGGCCCCTGATTTTTATGCAGACGGGACAGGGCTTTCTTTTGAGGGAGGGCTCTGCCTCCCTGTCGAGGTAAAGAAAAAATTTAGATTTTACGGATATTCGACTGTCCGGCTGCCTCAAAAAAATATTTTGTCTGATACAAGCCGTTTACTGACAAAAAAAGACGGCGGACCGTATCGTATCTGCGTTTTACAGAAAAAAAGAAAGTATAACAAAGTTTAAATAGTGGCCGTATGGCCACTACCCGATTCTTTCTTTTCTCTGTAAAATAAATTAATTACTGCTAAAAGTAATGAATTCTTAAAATGTTGTAACCAGTATAGTTTTGCCTGCTGAATGTTCTGCTCCTGCTAATCTGGTGGAGTCGGAGAGAAAATACGGATGGAGCTGCTCGACTATATCCGCAAGTCCAACGTGGCAGGTAACCTTCAGGATTTGTCTGACTGTTTTCTGCTGTTTGCGAAGGATTTGGGATTTGACTATTTTAAATTTTCAGATCTGTCGCCTTCGTCGGTCACCGGAAAGAATAACCGAATAGCACTTTTGACAAACTATCCTCCGGCCTGGCTGCACCGGTACAGAACCGGAAGATATGTTCTCGATGATCCGATTTATCTGGCTGCATATCAGACTCATTTACCATTTTCCTGGACAGATATACTGAACCGGCCGTCGTTGAACAGTAAATCACGAAAAATACTCAGTGAAGCAGGAAAATATGGACTGGTCAGCGGAATCAGTATTCCGATCCATTGTTCTGCGGGCCGCATATATGAAATTAATTTTGTCAGCTCGCAGGCGGTAATCAGAGATAGCAAAAACAGCAGGAGTCTTTGCTATGCGGCTGCTCACCAGCTTTTTTATGCTTACATGAGTATAACAGCAGCGGCACAAGTACCAAAATGGATAAATCTGACTGTCAGGGAAAAAGAAATTCTGCACTGGATAGCTGCCGGCAAAACGAAATCGGAAACAGCAGAAATCCTTACGGTAAGTGAATCTTGTATCAAACGCCACTGCGAAAATATTTTTGTAAAGCTTGAAGTAAATAATCTGCCGGCAGCAGTCGCAAAAGCTGCTGCGCAGGGAACGCTGAATTTATAACGGCTGCCGGCGGATAATACCCAGCTTTGTTTTTTACAGGAGGAGAGAATAATAATGGCAACCACAAAAAAAACGGCTTCTGACACAAAGAAATCCGTTCCTGCACGTAAAAGGAGCTCTGCAGGTACTTCTGCTGCTGCTCAAAAAAAGACCACCACAAAAAAAACTGCAGGTAACGTAAAAAGCGGTACGAAAAACACAACAAAATCCTCTGCTGCTTCCACAGGGAAAACAGCTGGCCGTAAAATTCCTTCCCGGCACCGTACTGCAGCCACCGGAACGTCAGGATCCAATGCCGGCGGCGCGGTAAAACATACTGTAGCAAAACATAGAACCGGATTTTCCGTCGGAATTGTGCTGCTCTGCAGTGCCGGAGGTTTTCTGGCGGGAGTTTTTTTTGATGCAGCACTAGGCCGGATTAACGGCGCTAAAAATTCTTCTTTTTTAGGTAATATGGTAACCATCGTTCAGAATAGTGTAAAAAGCAGCGATAAACCGAACGTCCGGACGGTACAAAAGGTAAAAGAAAGCAGCAAAGCCATCAGTATGGAAGATGTTGATAAAATGAGTAAAAAGCAACTGCTTGGAATTTATCAGGATTATTATATGAATGAACAGGGACTTAGCAAAAAAGAATATACTGACATGCTCAGTCAGCTTAAAGATTCGTTCAAAGCCAGCGGACTTTCCGACAAGGATTTCGTCAACGACCTGAAAGACCAGGTAAAGCAGATAGTAGGATATAAAGCTTTATTCGGTGAAGACATTTCAGATACCGGGAAGCCGCAGCAAAAACAGCAGATACAGACAAAGTCCGCGGTACAAAAGAAAAGTGCTAAAAAATCTGGATCCCAAAACGAACTTCTTACCTATGATGAATATTTGAGCTCCCGCTTTCCTGCTATGGTAAAGAACGGTAAATCACGGGAACAGTATGAATCCTTTACTGCGTTTTTGAAAGATCTTTATGCTAAAGAGGCCAAAGGTAAACTTTCTGCTGATGAAAAAGAAACACTGGAAATGTTTAAAAAAGGCGTACAGGAAGGTAAAAAAGCCTATAAAGAAGATACCATGGAATATGTATTTACCGCTGACGGCTCTCTTGTATCTAAAGAATCTCTCAGAGCCGGATCTCTTTCCCCTTCTGAAATAGAAGACATTGAAAATCTTTCGATCAGGAAAGCCGGAACCTATATGGCAGGCCTGAACAAAACGGAACGAACCGACGGTATCAGATTATACGTCGATGAGCTGGAGGGCAGCCGGCAGCTTCAACTTGCGCACGAACTGGGTACCGCCAGCGACTTATATACCGAAGCATCTTTCAACAGATTCATTGAAGATGAAAAAGAGTCTCTTACTGAACGGTACGGTATTGATGACAGCCAGTTCATTGAAAAATTCTTAAAACCATGGAACAAGGAAATTCTTGCTCAATATGCCGACTACCTGAACGATAAAAGAGACTTTGTAGACGATGCCGGCATTGTGAATAAAATAAATGCTGACCAGTTTACTGATAAAGTCCAGCGGCAGGTTGACGCCACTAATAAAGAAGTAAATGACATGTTGCGTAATAGTCTGTAAGTATAGGGGTTCTTTCAAAAGACAGCTGCTTCCTGAAAACGACCGGGCTGTTTATTCTAAAACGGCTTTCCGGTGTAAGCTGTCGTCGTAGCGGTTATACCTTGAACAAATCCACTTCGGCACCGATTTCCTGTATGGAGCTGCCTATTTCTGCGGAAACTTTTTCCAGGCTCAGCGCAGCGTTGTTGATATGCCGGGCGAGAGAAAGAATGTGTTTCATTGTTTCCTCGGTTTTTTGCGTGTGGTTTCTGAGTTCGTCGACGCCGGTAAGAATGACACTGCTGCCGGCCGTCATTTCCTGTGCTGCCGACCGGACCGAGGACGTACTGTCGTTCATGATTTTCAGCGAGGCAAGTATCTGCTGCGATCCGGTCTGCTGTTCCGCCATTGCCGTATGTATCTGATTTACCAGTCCGGACGTTTCCCTGATTTCGTCGGAAAGATTTTTGAAGGTAGCAAGAACTTCTCCGGAGGCATCTGCGGCGGTCGTTATTGAATTCCGTATTTTTTTGAGTTCGGATCCGATCGTTTTTGACTGTGCTGCCGATGTTTCAGACAGTTTTCGGATTTCATCAGCGACGACGGTAAACCCCCGTCCTGCCGTACCGGCGTGTGCGGCTTCTATGGCGGCGTTCATGGCAAGCAGATTCGTCTGCCGTGCTATGTTCGCTATAATGCTGTTTGCATCAGCAAGTGCTTCGGACTGATTCTGAATTGTCCGGACATCCTGTTCTGCAGAATTCTGTTTGTGTATTCCGTTTTCCATATTTTTTTCTATTTCGGCGAACCGCCCGGTCATTGTTTTTACTGATGTATCGACAGAAGCAATATTGCCGATCATCTGTTCTACGGCGGACGAAGCCTGATTTACGCCGGCTGCCTGTTCCATAATCATTTTTTCAAGCGCAGAGAGACTGCCGGTAATTTGTGTTATTGAACCGGCTGCCGTTGAAACATTCTCAGTCTGCTGCTGTATCTGACCGTTTGCCGTTTCAAGATGCAGCAGAATTTCTGTTACGGATGACGTCGTTTTTTCTATGCCCGAGCGGAACGGTGTTTCCGTTCTGACAAGACGTTCTTTTGATTTTTTCAGGGTGGTCATGATTGATCTGAGTTTTCCGGTAAAACGGTTAAAATTACCGACGAGTTGTCCTATTTCATCCGTCCGCCTGTTTTTTATGACGTGCGTCAGATCTGCTTCTCCGTCGGCTATTTCACGGATTTTCCGTTCGGTTATTTTCAGCGGTTTTACGATACGGATTGCAATAGCAGCCGAAAGGGCAATAAGGATGAGACAGATAAAGAAGCAGATAAACGTAATAGTCCGGATGAGTGCTTCGCTTTGTTTTTTTATATACTCGAGCGGGATATCCAGAAGAACCGTCCAGTTCGGAGTTCCCGCGATCGGATACGACAGATAGAGCTGGCTCCCTTCCGGCGTTTCCAGTACGGCCGACGAAATCATTGCCGATCTGATATCTGCGGTGAACGACGGAGCATTTCGCAGAAGCCCTTCCTGTTTATCATCTATCGGAACCGTCATGATAAGGCTGCTGTCGGAGTGCGCGATTATCATACCGTTGCCGTCGACTATTGCCGTTTTTCCTCCCTGCGCGGGATGCAGTACGCTGATCATCCGCGCAAGTTTTTCCGTATGGACGACGGCAGCGAATACTCCGACGGTTTTTTCATCCTCGTCAAGCCCCGGGCATGCGACGGCGATTGATGTTTTTCCGTCGTCCGGTGACCGCCGGCCGTTGGTAAGATAGTAACCGGTTTCACCGCTGATGATTTTCTTGAAAAAGGTACTGCCGGATACATTCGTTTCGTTCTGTTTTGCCGGGTACCGGTTTCCTTCTGCATCTGCATAGAAAAGCTGTGCGATATCGGGATTCAGATTCCCTTCGTTTACCGCAAGATAGTCCCGTATTTTCCGTACGTCTCCGTTAAACGGCCTGCACTGGGAACTTTTTATCTGCAGTTCCCGCTGTATAATTTTCAACCACACCTGTATTTCACCGCTGAGTGTCCGCGCAAATTCCGCGTAGTCATTTTTCTGTATAGAGATGAGCGCCCGGTCAGCCTGTTTTGAAAGCAATACGGTCATTCCGAAAAGCATTCCGGCTATAATAATCCCCAGCGACAGCGACATTTGAAAAGCGAGATGGCTTTTTTTTCTGTTTTTATCAGTGCTATTTTTCATAAGTTAACTCCGGACAATCAGTCCGAAGGTAACTATCCACGAATACCCAGCGGTTTTTGTTATTATTCCGTTTGTTTTCGGTTAAAAATGACGGCAGTTCCAGCGGTCCGTTTTACGGAACTTTCATACACATTTAATGTACAGCTAACACGCAGCCGGTATTTTTTTTCTCAATTGAATAAGTTTGTACAAGGTCAGGACTGTGATTTCCGCCATCCGTGACGGACCGGCTCCGGTTGATCTTTTATAGGAGAAAAAAATGAAAAAAACACTTGTGTGTGCACTGCTGGCGCTTACAGCCGCTGCGGTGCTGTCCGCCGGCGGATCGAAAGATCAGTCTGCAGAAAAAACAGCTGCCGTACCTGCGGTAAAAAAGGCAAAGAATATTATTCTGCTCATCGGCGACGGTATGGGGACTCCTGAAATTGCAGCAGCGGATGCGTACCTCGGCGCGACCGACAATGACGATTCCACCTGGCTCGGTAAACAGTCATGGGAAAGTTTCCCGCATCAGGGACTGACCACGACGTACGCCGCCGACCGGTTTATTACCGATTCTGCAGCAGCCGGAACGGCCATCGCCTGCGGTCAGAAAACATACTGCGGGGCAATCTCCATCGCAACGGATCATGCTACAAAGCTCAAATCCATAGCGGAATATTCTCGCGACGCGGGAAAAGCAGTCGGTATTGTTACGACGACCCGTGTAACCCATGCGACACCGGCCGTTTTTATTTCACATAACGTCGACCGCGATGCTGAAAACGAGATAGCGGAAGACGAAGCTGCGTTCGGTGTCGATTTTCTCGCCGGCGGCGGATACCGCAATTTTGTCGGAAAGGACAATGCTGAAGGTCTTAAATCAAAGCGGAAAGACGACCGCGATCTGGTAAAAGAAATGCAGGCGGCAGGATACAAGACATTCATTTCAGAAAAAGCAATGAACGATTTTACCGCCTATACCCCGAAAAAAGACGACAAAGTTCTGGCACTGCTGGGCGCTTCTCATCTTGAATACGAAATTGACCGGCAGAACAACAGGGATCAGCCGACACTTGCGGCGCTTACCGACAAGGCTTTGCAGACGCTTACGAACAATTCCAAAACAGATAAAAACGGTTATTTTCTCATGGTGGAAGGCGGACGGATCGATCATGCCGGACATGCGAACGATGCAAAGACAAACATCGTCGATACGCTTGCCTTTAATGATGCGGTAAAAGTTGCGCTCTCGTATTACCGGAAGGATCCTGAAAATACGCTGATAATCGTTACGGCCGATCATGAGACCGGCGGTCTGACCCTCGGATTCGCCGGAACGGAATACGAATCAGCTTATTCGCAGCTTGTTCCCCAGGACGTTTCATACGAAGGCTACCAGGAAGGCGGATTTGCCGCGTACAAAAAGGCCCATAAAAACGACTATAAACTTTCAGATCTCGAAGGCTATATGGCTGATCATTTCGGTCTTTCAAACCTGACCGGTCTTGAAAAAAGCCAGCTCGAAATAGCGCTGAAACGTTCCATGGACGGTGAAGAAGTCCGTTCCCCGCTTACCGAAGACTATCTGCTGTACGGCGGTTACGAACCGTTCATCATGCAGATTACCCATATACTGAACAACAGAGCCGGTCTTGCCTGGACCTCCTATTCGCATACCGCAGCTCCGGTTGCAACGTTTGCCATCGGACCGGGATCGGAACAGATTAACGGTACCTTTGATAATACCGATATTTTCAACTATATGTACAACGCATACAAGTTGTAACCGGCCGGTTTCGTATCAGCCGGAAACAGGAGGTCTTGTCTGAAAAGGCCTCCTTTTTTGTTGAGCAGAGGTTTGTATGATTATGAAAAAAAATGAAAAACAGCACTGGATTTTTACTGTGGTTGTACTTGCGGTTACCGTCGCCGCCCTTTTTATTCCGACCCGGTTTGACACGGGGCATGAGATGGCTGCGGGAACGGTTGCCGTTAAATGCCGTATCCTGACGGTCGACAATACGGGTCTTGAACAGTACGGTATCACCAAGGTCGGGAATCAGACCGTAACCGTCCGGGTTCTCAGCGGAAAATACCGGGGAACAGAACTTCCCGGATTCAACCAGCTGGTCGGCAAGATGGAACTCGACACGGTTTATAAATCCGGTATGACGGCGCTGTGCAATCTGTATGCGGATGCACAGGGAAAAGCGAAAAGCGTTACACTGCAGGGGGCGTACCGGCTGAATTACGAATTACTGCTGTTCGGTCTTTTTGCGCTGTTTCTGGTCGTCTTTGCCGGCGGAACCGGCGTAAAGGCGCTTGCGACGTTCGTTTTTTCAGGCGTCATGATATGGAAAATAATGCTGCCGCTGTTTCTGAAAGGAGTTAATCCCGTAGCGGCCGCCGTCATTATCGTCATGCTGCTTTCAGCTGTAATTCTTTTTATTATCGGTGGATTTACCGAAAAAGGTGCTGCTTCGTTTCTCGGTACCGCGGCCGGCGTCCTTGTTACGTTTCTGCTTTCAGCCGTATTCACGCATCTTTTCCGGCTCAGCGGTGCGGTAAAATCATGGATGGAAACGCTGCTGTATACCGGCTATTCCCATCTTAATCTGACGCAGATTTTTATCGCCGGTATCTTCATCGGTGCAAGCGGTGCCGTTATGGACATTTCCATGGACGTCGCGTCCAGCATCGAAGAGGTTTACCGTCACAATCCGTCGCTCGGCAGAAAGGAACTCATGCTGAGCGGGTTCCGCGTCGGCCGGTCCGTTATCGGAACCATGACAACCACCCTGCTGCTGGCGTATTCGAGCAGCTACATGGGCCTGCTTATGGTCTTTATGGCGCAGGGAACCTCTCTGATTCAGATTCTCAATCTGAATTACGTTGCGGCCGAACTGCTCAATACGATTGTCGGCAGCTTCGGTCTTGTTCTGACCGCTCCGCTCACCGCCGTCGTTGCGGCATTTCTGTACACCGGTATCCGGAAAAAATAGCTGCCGGTTCCTGTTCCGATGGACAAATTCGCCCGGATGTGCTATAAAAAAGTAACTACGAAGCAGAGTAGGAATGTGCGCGTTAAGTGCCGGATGAACAGGGAGTTGTCACCCGGACGAAAAGAAAAACCTTGCGGTGCATGTTCCGCATCCCGCTGCTGCATAACGGAATGAACCCAGTCGGGCTGGTACATTTTCCCGGCAACCCCTGTGTTGTCCGGTACCTCTGTGCCGCCCGGCATCCCTCCTTTATGTAGACGAGGTTTTCTACTTCAGGAGGTTTTATGCTACAAACAAAATCAAGACAGGTAAATGCCGGAAGGATCACTACGATTTTTGTCGTCGTGGTGCTGCTGGGAATTATTGCCGTCATCCTGAACGGCGTTCCGTCGGTACGGCTTGGACCGTATCTGCGGATCGGATTCGGCTGGATTCCGAACCGGCTGATGGATTTTCTGTTCGGTCCGGCCGCCGGCGCGGCTTTCGGTGCCGTCATGAACGGCGTTACCTATGCGGTTCGTCCGGAAGGTCCGTTTTTCCCCGGTTTTATCCTGAGTGCCGTAACGGCTTCCCTTATCTGCGGCATGAATACGCTGCGGGCGTTTGCTCCGTTGAGGAAGAAGTATTTCCGCTGAACTGCTGGTTGAAACAGCTGCAAATCATGTTTGAAACTGTTTAGCCGGATGCTGTCTCTGCATAAAGGGACAGTATCCGGTCATATCTGTATTCCGTAATTTACGCTCTATTCCGGACTTATTGTCCATATTTTACGCTGTTTTATGGACTTAAAGTCCGTGATTTACGCCATATTCTGGACTTTGCAGTATGTATACATTATACTGTACGTATGAAGAACAGAAAAATAGCAGCATCTGTCAGTTCTCTTTCGCAGAAAAAAATCGGGCGTATTATTGTATTCACCGGAGCCAGACAGACGGGCAAGACGACACTTGCCCGTAAGCTGTTCAGCGACTATCGTTATCTTTCCATAGAGGATCCCGTTACCCGGCAGGAATATAAAAAATTGACAGCTGCTCAATGGCATCTTCTGTTTCCGAAGGCCGTTCTGGACGAAGTTCAGAAGGAGTCTGTTCTGGTTGAAAGCATAAAATCAGCGTATGACCAGTTTCCCGACGTACGGTATATTCTTCTCGGTTCCAGTCAGTTGCTTTTGCTTGAAAAAGTAAAGGAAAGTCTTGCAGGACGGTGCAGCCTTATAGAATTGTTTCCGCTGACGGTGCCGGAGATTCAGACTTCAGACTGGGAGGAACCTGTCCGTGATTCTCCGTTTCAATTATATCTTAACGATCACCGCAGGTTTTCCTTTATTCCGTCCTTTTTACTTGACAGCAGTCTGGCGACAAAACAGGCTGCATGGGATTTTTATGCACAATACGGAGGTTATCCGGCCTTATGCGACGACACAATGAGCCGGGATGACCGTTATACCTGGCTTAAAAACTATGCTGCGACGTATCTGCAGCGGGATATTCGTGATATGGCGAATTTCAGAGATTTCGAACCGTTCGTGAAACTGCAGAAATATCTTGCCCTGCAGACCGGAGGGATTCTGAATCTTACTCATGCCGCAAATCAGATCGGCGTCGACGTAAAAACGGTCAGCCGGTATCTCAGGTATTTTGAACTGAGCTATCAGGCACTGCTGCTGCCGGCCTGGGCCCGGAACGGACAGAAACGACTGTCAAAAAGTCCCAAATTTCATTATCTGGACAACGGTGTGCTGCAGGCAGTACTGCAGAAACGCGGCGGTACGACCGGAAATGAATTCGAAAGTCTCGTCGTCGCTGAAATCTATAAGCAATGCAGAACGGCCGGCACAGCTGCTTCGTTTTATCATCTCCATACCCATGACGGTTTTGAAATAGATCTGCTTATCGAACTGCCGGACGGATATATTGCGTTTGAAATAAAACAGAGTGAACGTATAACGTCGTCTGACGCCCGGCATCTGAAAAATCTTGCACCGCTGCTCGACAAACCGCTGCTGCAGGGATTTCTTGTTTCGAACGACCGGCAGATGAAGGAGCTTGCTCCGGGGATAACCGCCGTTAACGCTGCCTGGTTTCTGAGCGGAGATTAAACCGCCGTAACCATGTTCGCGTTTATCGCCGCATTCCGCGCGGCAGGACTTTTTTAAAAGGGGGCCGGTATGACGGGTGAAACAGATCTTGTAAAACTTTTAAAGACAATGCAGCCGGAACTGTCGGAGCGGGAGTATGTCTTCTGTTCCGTCACAACCGGTATGGCGGCTGCTGCGGAACTGAATCCGTGGGCCGTCATTACGGAAGACGAAGGACTGACCGTGATACTTGAAGCTGCCGGTGCTGCGGAAAAACGGATGCCGTACGATTCGGTTTATAAACGGATAACGCTGCACGTTCATTCGAGTCTGAACGCCGTCGGACTCACCGCTGCGGTGGCAGCGGAACTTGCCGATCGGGGAATCAGTGCGAATGTCGTCGCGGGGTATTACCACGACCATCTGTTCGTTCAGGCTGAACACGCTGAGAAAGCGCTGGCCGCTTTACGGGATTTATCGGCGCGAAACCGCGGTTGAGCGGTTCCGGACAAGTGTCCGTCCCTGCTGTTCCTGTATCAGTGAAGTACAATTTCGGTGATTTTGTCAGTCTCTTATACCAGAAAATCAATAATATTCCGGCGTATCGACCAGAAAAGAATCAACGGCTTTTTCCCATTCTTCAACAACTGTTAGATGGAACAGTATGATTGCAGCATGCTGCAGGTACGATCGCTCAGTATATATGCTTCATGCATAAGTTCGTCCTTTGTACCGGTTACAGGCGGCTTATTCTGCAAACAGCATAAAGCGGAATATTGGTGAGCCAGTCGTCGGTACGGAACGGAGACAGACTTGTCCGGACGGAACATTCGGGATGATATTTCAGGTGATAGCTCTTAAGACTTTTTGCCTGCAGATTTTCAGCGGCTTTTACTTCTATCGGTATAATCCTGTTTTCTTTTTGCAGTATAAAATCAATTTCTCCGTCAGATTTTTCCGAGGAATAATAATAGGGTTTTATACCGCAGTCGGAAATAAGTTGTTGAAGAACATACTGTTCCGTAAGCGCGCCCTTGAACTCTTCAAAAATTGCAGACCCGTCTATAATGACTCTGGCGTCGATGTCTCCCATTGCCGCCAGAAGGCCGACGTCGTTCAGGTACAGCTTAAAAGCGCTTATGTCCGTATAGGCTATGAGCGGAATGTCCGGTTTTTTAATACGGTTTACTTTATGGACTAATCCGCAGTCCGAAAGCCATAAAAGGGCCGTTTCATATTCCGCGGCTCTGGCTCCGTGCCGGATCAGGCCGTAAATGAACTTGCGGTTTTCCCGTGCCAGTTCGGCCGGAATTGAGTGCCATATCATGGTAAGGCGGGGAACTTCGCGGAGCGGGGCATGTTTTGAAAAATCCTGCTCATAGTACAAAAGAATATTCTTCTGTATAGCACGTACCTGCCCGTAATCCCGTGTTGTAATGAACGTTTCGACAGCTTCAGGCATTCCGCCGGTAAAGAGATACTGCTTAAGGCGATCGGTATATTTTTCGCGGAAGGAATTAATCATATCGGTATCATCCTGTACAAGCATCGCCGCAAAACGGTTTTCACCGCACGCTTCAAGAAATTCCCGGAAATTGAGCGGATAAAGATCCATAAAATCGACCTTCCCGACCGGGAAAGAGGTTCCTTCATGAAGCGCTATACCGAGGAGCGATCCGGCTGCTACCACCGCATACTCCGGGGCATTTTCATTAAAATATTTGAGAGATGCAAGCGCCCGGGGAACTTCCTGAACCTCATCGAAAATAAGCAGCGTGTCGGCAGGCTGTATGTCGATACCTGTTTCTGCATTCAGTGCCTGCAGCAATCGCGGAATATCGAGACTTCCTGCAAAAACAGAGCGCATCCGTTCATTAGCATCGAAATTGATATAGGCTGTTTTTGAAAAACAGGTTTTCCCGAATTCCTTCATAAGCCATGTTTTTCCCACCTGCCGGGCACCGCGGATAATCATCGGCTTTCGTGCTTTAGAGTTTTTCCATGTTTTCAAGATATCAAGTGCGTACCGTTTCATTGCTATTCCAGAGCATAATGGTTTTACTACTAAAATGCAACATTAATTCTGCCGACTTTTTGAGATATTTTACATTTTTTCGGTCGACTTTTTGTTATTACTTACATTAATTCGGATGACTTTTTTGCTCCGGACCGGTTGCTATATGTACCACACGGGGATGCTGTACCTGTTTTCCTCTATCGGAAGCCATGTCGACGCCATGCAGATGACACCGGCCGGTACGTGCTGCGCAGACTTCGATAAAGCGCATGAATGCCATTTCGTCGGAAACGGATGAAAGAGCGCGGATATCACGTTCAATATATGTTGTTACGCAGGAGCTGTAAAACTGATTCCAGTCTATGTCCTTCCGGCTGTCCGTCGGCTTCCGAAAGTGAGAGTCCCTGCAGCCTGAGAATTCCTGCTCGTCCGGCTATATTTTACCCTGATTAACGGCTTCCCGAAGTATTCTGTTGATTCTTGTCTGATAACCCCGTCCTGCAGCTTTGAGCGCATCGAGGATATCTGCATCTATTTTTATTGATATTGTTTTTTTGACCGGCGTAACATTCCAGTATTCATCATGAGCCGGCTTCAGCCGTGCCATCTGTTCCTGCGTGAGTTTGGGACTGTCTTCATCGTAAGAAATCGGGAATTCCCTGATTTCTTCAAGCCGTTCAGCTGTCAATTTTTTTGAAGTAATCATTATAAGCCTCCTGTAATTCTGCATCAGCCTGCCGTGCAGAGATAATTCTTGTGCGTTGTCCCCGTTCCGTAAAAAAAACAAGAATAAGTACTATTCCAGTTAAGTTTCCGACTCCATAGTAACGGTTTTCAGTATCGGAATGTTCGTAATCAAAACCGGTAAGAAAGGCCGGATCATCAAAGACTTCAAGAATTTCTTCGAAAGAAACACCATGTCGTCTTAGATTTTTTTTATTTTTATCTTCGTCCCATTCAAACCTTCCGTCCGGACTGATTATTGTTTTTCCCATGAACGATTGCTCCTCCATAAATATATATCCTCTGATATATATTGTCAAATATGAAGGGGGCATACAGCCCCCTTTCATTGTGAACAGCTTGTACTATACCGTTTACCGTCAGCGCAGCGTATACAGCAGCAGTCCTCCGCCTGTTTCCGCGGCGACGGCCGCGCAGCAGACAAGTGCCGCGGTACGCCAGAAGTTTCTGCTGTGTTCCAGCCGCAGGCGTTCCTTCGTGTACCGCTGCCGTTCGAGCCGTAAGTCCGTTTCGAACGACTGCCGTTGTGCGGCCAGCGCTTCGCCGACTGTTTCATCGACGATCCCGTCAATTTCCGTGAGCAGTTCCGGTGTCAGACGGATCAGCGGTATTTTGTCCGTCAGGTTCTGCGGCAGCGGCGGTTCCGTACGTGCTGTCTGTCCGGCTTTCTGCTGCTCCGGCGAGCAGGGTTCTGATGCGCTGTTTTCCGTTTTCGGCTGCCCGGCGTATACCGGCAGCTGCTGTATCAGCAGTACCGCCAGACACGCCGCTGCGATACTCCGTTTCGTCATAATTTTCTTCATTCTGATATTCCTCCTGTTCCTGTTCAAACGGTTCTGTTCCGCGGTACGAAGCTGAACGGTGCGAAGCGGAACGTTGTTTCCGCCTGCGGAATCTGTTCACTGCGGAATATGTGTCCGCAAGGCGCAGTCCGCCAGCCGCACAGATAACGGTTATCGTGATAGTAAGCCATGCGTCTTCGCTGATAATGCCGGCTGCCAGCAGTACAGTCGAGAGCAGCATGCAGAACGACTTGAAGCCGCAGAGTTTTGCGAAAAGCATAACGACCCGTTTCGCAAGATAGGCAAAGATCTCGCGGAACGGTTTTTCATACGGATTCATCGCCACGCTCCTTTCCGCAGCGAGCGGAATATCATACGAAACTGCGGATACAGAGCGGCAAGTTCGTCGTACGAGCGTATCGTTCCGGCGTGTGCCGTTTCCGCGCGCGAAACGTTCATATAGAAGTCGTCGCCGAGTCTGCCGGCTACGTGCACGGCACGGCCCTCCCGGTTCAGAAAGAAAACGGCACAGAGCGCGGTGTCGCGGTCGTCACTTTCCGTAAAGTAGCGTTTACAGAGCGTGTCGGCGGTTGCGTCGATGTTTCTTCTATATAATATGTTGAGCGTCGTACAGACCGAACCGCTGCAGTCACAACCGTCAGGTGTACTGCCGCCCCGGACATACGGTGTTCCGTTGAAACAGGCAAGCAGATCGCGGTAGATGTCCTCGTCGCCGGCCCCGGTACGTTTCATGACTGCACGCAGTGCCTTCATATGCAGCAGCGGATCGGTCATAGACAGCTCCTTCCGGCCATCAGCCGGATTATACAGGTAATGATGTTTACCAGCGTGGTGATGAGCGCCGTGACGTAGACACTGCGATCCCTGAACGCCGAGCGGGCCCCTGCTTCAAGGGTATCGAGCCGGCGGAGCGTTCCCCGTTTGAATTCCCCGAGTTCGCCGTATATTCCGGCAACCGCGGTCTTGATTTCGATGAGCATCTGTGTGTCATCGTTCATACTGTATACCTCCCTGCGGGCAGCTGGTGCGCCGCAGAAATAACCATACTGCCGGTATGCAGACTGCGGGGAGTGATAAAACACACGGAAAAAACGTGTGTTTTATCACTCTTTTCCGGTGCTGCAGGTGTGGTATGCTCCTGACTGTCAGGCATTCCGGCGCACGGGTCCGTTCCGTGTAACTCTGCGTTGCAGAGACGGAGTGCCGGCAGAATCTGCCTGCTGCAGCGGAACGCCGCGGTACCGCCGTAGTCAGGCGAAAGGATGGGGCTATGTTACAGGTTATGACGCACAGGAATTATCTTATAAAAGATGCCGACCGGAATCAGTTCTGCTTCCGCAGTTTTGTTTCGCAGAATTTGACGGCTGACGAGCTTGTTCAGGAAATTCTCAATTATAATTCGACAATTACCGAAGCGGACGCGCGGGGTATTATGTCCGTTCTGGGAACGCTCGTCTGCAGGTTCGTTTCACGGGGATATAACGTGGAGTTACCGTTCGGCTGGATGCATACGGCGGCTGTCGGCAGCTGCGCGTCGCTGATTGAAAGTTTTCAGGCGGGAACCGGCGATAACAAAATCAAAGTGATATTCCAGCTGAAGGACGATACGGAGAAAGAAATTGTGGACAATGCACAATTTGTTCAGCAGGGATATGATTCAGTCACTGATCCGAAGGTTCTGTATCTCGGCATCGTGCAGAACGACAGTTCCGAAAACACGGAGGATTTAACGATCGTACGGGGCAAGACGATCCGTATCCACGGCCGGTATTTGTCGTTCGACAGTACCGATACCCGTCAGGGCGTTTTTCTGGGCACGTCCGACGATGCGGTGCGCATTGTCGAATGTACGCGGGCAGGGACGAATATCATCGACGCGGTTATTCCCGCCGATACTCCGGCCGGAACGTATAAAATCCGCGTAACGACGAAACCCGGCGTTGACCGGTACAAGAGCGACAATCTTGAAACGGAAATAACCGTGACCGAATAGCATGTACGCTCAGTGTGACGCCCGGCGTCACGCCGGGCAGGAAAACTGTTCTGTGGTTTAAAACAGCCGGCACCTTGTCTGCCGGCTGTTTTTTTTGTACCGGGGGAATTTACAGTACTGGTTTGAAAGTATTTATAATATGATCGTAAAGATCTGCATGTACTGTTTTCAGAATCTTTGTCGTATTACCGGCAAACTGTTCCAAGTCTATCAGGAGTCTTACGGAAGTATTACCGTGAGAATCACGGAAGCTTACGAAGACTTTCGCGGTACTACTGTCGCGGGAATCACGGCAACGTACGGAAGGTTTCAAATAAGTCTTGTTTTGTTCCTGCGGAAAGCTTCGAAGACTTTCCCGGAAGGCATAGAATGGTTTGAAACCAGACATAGGATGGTTTGGAACCAGACATAGGATGGTTTGAAACCAGGCGCAGGATGGTTTGAAACCAGGCGCAGAATGGTTTGAAACCAGACATAGGATGGTTTGAAGATACCTACTGAATTATGCGGCATCTGACTTCCTGCAGAACAGGCGGGTGCATGTCGAAACGGTACTCTGAGAAGGAGTTTTTACCGGTTTCGATTCCGTCGACCGGAACGACGACCTGTCTGCCCGTCTGTTCATGGGCTGTACGGATAACCTGTATGAATCTGCCTGAGATACTGGCTTCTTTCTTTTTGATACCGTACAGTTTCTCGAATGAACTGATCTGCCGGTCAAGCGAGATAGAAAGGGAATCTTTTTCGGAATACTTTTCCGCATTAAAATCCAGATGGAGAACGGGATAGACGGTTCAGGGGTCGGGAGTATTTTCAGTTTCGAGGTGTTCCAGAGCGGGAGCTGAAAACGGCCACCACCTGACGTGCCCTTTGGTACAATTTGTATCGTTGCTTCGCTGGGAAGAATTTCTAAATAAGGAACATATTTCCTGTTATTGAATAAAATACTTGTACTATATTGTATTGAATAGTATATTATATACATACAAACAACTGCAAATAGTTATATATACAGGAGGTTCAATATGGCTACAAGTCTTGTTCAAGTTCGCGTAGATGAAAAACTAAAAGCTGAAGTATCAGAAATATACGAAAATTTCGGAATTGATCTTCCTACAGCTATACGTATTTTCTTTAAGAAAACAGTTTCAGTAAAAGGATTGCCCTTTGACCTTAGAAACTCTGATAATACAGACACTGACTCACGAAAAAAAGTATATGAAACTGCCAGAAAAGTCATACAGGAAAATAATGTTCCGGAAATGAGCCTTGAAGAAATAAATGCAGAAATTGATGCAGCCAGATCTGAAAAGAGTAACTCGTAAAAAATGGAACATTCATGTTATGTAGTAATTGATACGAATGTTCTTGTATCAGCATTGATTACCCGAAATGAAGAGTCCCCGACCGTAAAAATACTTCACTTTTTAGCAGAAAGTAAAATTGTACCTGTTTATTCTACTGAAATAATGGATGAATATAAAAATGTATTAAGAAGACCAAAGTTTCATTTACCGGAAGATATAATAGATTCAGTAGTAAAAGAATCGTCCAATACATATAAGGCCCAAAAAGTCAAGCGTGATATAGAAAGAAATAACCAGCCAGCCAACCGGGAACGGAAAGCAGCTGGATGAGAAAAAATGAAGTAAAAGCCGGTAAAAGAAAAGCGGCCTGCGTAAGCAGCTGTGCTGCGGCACACATATAGACAGTCACATACAAAAACGATGTGCTGTAGAATCTCACCGGTACGCCGTCCAATCAAAAGCAGGAAGTCGCGGCATAGAGACCGGAATGCGGAAAAAGGCAGTCAAAGCTGCAGTAAAAAACCGCATTGTAATACGGGTCAGCCGCATGTGCTCCAGTAAGACGACAGGGTTTGGCGTACCGTCCTGAAAAAAATTGGCAGGGTCAAACGGCTCCTTCCGTTTGAGCATATAAAAAACCGTACGGGCAAGTTTCCGGGCGATGATAGACAAGGCTTTATCTTTCCCGTATCTGCTTACGAGAGAAATGATGTCAGATGTAACGATTTTCTGAGCAACGGGATCATCAAAATGAGCGGGCTATTGGTCGCGGTAAGCAGAAGAACGCATTCTACGCCGATGACGTTGTCAGAATCGAATTGAGACAGGACATGCAGCAGGCATTCGGGAGCGGAAGGCATGTTTTTGTGATAGCTGACAGATCCGGAATTATTCATGTCGCAGACCGCGCCGTTCAAGGTGATACATTTTCATCCTGATACGAGCTGCAGCCTCTATCAGAAGCAGGCGAAGATAACTGTTACCCTGTTTCGTTATACCGGTTCCTTTGTCCGGCAAACCGCCTGCATGTGCTGTTAACGGAACTTCTGTGCCTTACAATATCCTTTATGGCTTCTATAACTGTATGAGTCCTTGTGGACATCCATTCCGATATAAATTATACTTTCTACATTATATGTTAAATGCAGGGGGCTGGGTTTAAGAAAAGGATTTAACCATGTTCTATTATGGCATGGAAAGAATAGAATTGGAGGTAGTTTATGAAAAAGGAAAGAAGGATTATTTCAGGACTTTTGATTGCAGTATCATTATTATTGCCGGTAATCGGGTGTAATATGGGAGAATCGGACGACTCTTCCGGAGGCGGCGGAGACACAACCTATGCCATAGGCGACACCGGCCCGCGGGCGGTCTGATCTTCTATATTGATGAGGCAGATGAGTACAGCTGGACCTATCTGGAAGTAGCGCCGAAATCAACTGAAACTGAAACATTTGTTTGGGGCGGTTACGGGACGGCAGTAGACGGAGCTGATGGAACAGCGATAGGAACGGGCGCACAGAATACGACTGATATCGTAACGCAGTTTGGAGCATCAGAGCCCTATCTAAAGAGTACGAATTACGCGGCAAAATTCTGCAGTGATTTGAACTGCGGCGGCTATGACGACTGGTTTCTGCCGTCTGGAGATGAGCTGAATGCCATCTGGGATAAGCTGGTTGATGACGGGACAGGAGCAAACAGCGGTGCTGGTGGTTTCGCTGAAAACCGCTATTGGAGTTCGTCCGAGGCCGATGGTACCGACGCCGAGCAGAATAGTACCTACGCGCTTTGCCAGGAGTTCTCCAATGGCGCGATGTACTTCACGTATAAGACCACCACCATATATGTTCGGGCCGTTCGGGCTTTTTAATTATTTAGCTGTTTAACAAATTTCTTCCCCGCGAAAGCGGGGTTTGATTTTTTAAAAAGGGGATTAATGGCTCTATACTATGATCTGTTTGTCATAAAACTTACTAAACGCGCTGCGTTCTTCACGCAAGTTTTACGCCAATTTTTGCTACGCAAAAAAATACAAAAGCAGGTTAAGCGAAGGATATGTGGACAGCCTGCAGACTGCTATGTAAGGAAAAAAGGAAATTTCTATCATTAAATAAAAGAATTCATTGTTTTTCCAAAGAAAGATAAGAATTTTCGTCAAATATCGATAAAAATACAAATAAACTTGTCAATAAATATGTTATATAATATATTATAGATGAAAACTCAATAAGGAGGTCATCTATGAATGCAGGTAAAGCAGTAAATATTTTAAATTCGATAGTACCTATCAGCCGGTTCAATAAAGGTGAAGCAAATAAAATTTTCAATGAAGTCAAAAATGACGGAATAAGGATAGTTGTAAAAAATAACACTCCCGAATGTGTTCTGATTAGTCCAAAAGAGTATCAGGAAATGATTGAACAATATGAAGATGCTCTTTTACTGGCTGAAGCAAACAAAAGACTATCTCAAAGGGTTGACTATATTCCGCATGAAGAAATTCTAAAAAATTTCGAGGTTACCGAAGATGATTTAAAAGACATTGACATAGAACTGGAGTAGTTCATGTGGAAAATAGAATATCATCCAGAAGCCAGACGGGAATTAAAAGAATTAGATGGATCACAACGAAAAGTAGTTTTAAAAGCAATTATAAAAGTTTCTGAAAATCCACTACCATATACAGAAGGTGGGTATGGAAAACCATTAGGAAATAAAAGTGGTAACAATTTGACAGGACTTTTAAAGATCAAATTAAAAGCGTCAGGATTGAGAATTGTTTATAAACTTGAAAGAAATGAGCCAGAGAATAGTATGAAAATTGTTGTTATATCAGTAAGAGAAGACAATGAAGTTTATGGTATTGCAGCAAAAAGAGAAGGAAGATAGCACATAACGAGAGTGTAGGAAAAGCAGGCTCAGAAATGATAGCTCTCCTGAAAAGCTGTTCCTGAATAAAAAAAGACAGGGAACAGCTATGTCGAAGGAATGGACCCTATAACGAAGTTTGTGTAAATGGCCATAACGATATACTCTATAGGAGGAGTACACTATGGCCAACAGAAAAGCGAGAGAAAAAGATGACATCGACAGAATGCTCGAAGGTATCGATTTTCATGGAATGACAGCAGCGGAAATAACGGGGCAGAACGGACTTCTCAAACAGCTGACAGGCAGAATCCTTGAAAAAATGTTGCAGGCAGAGATGGACGAACATCTCGGATATGACAAGAATTCGAATACCGGAGATAACAGCGGAGACAGCCGTAACGGCTATTCAGAAAAAACAGTCATGACCGGAGACAACCGGAAAGTTGAACTGGAAATTCCCCGGGACAGAGAAGGAACCTTCAATCCGGTAGCAGTCCCGAAGTATGAAAAGCATGTGCCGCTTTTCAACGACCAGATCATATCAATGTATGCATTCGGCATGACTTGCCGTGATATCCAGTCACATTTAAAACAGGTATATGGAGTTGAAGTTTCTCCGGAACTGATAACCCGGGTGACCGATTCAGTTATGGAAGACGTAAAAGACTGGCAGTCACGGCCACTGGAAAAGGCATATCCAATACTGTATCTGGATGCATTACGGATCAACAGCAGACAAAACGGAAAAACACAGAACAAAGCGTTGTATGTCGCTTTAGCAGTCAATTACGAAGGTAAAAAAGAAGTATTAGGCCTCTGGCTGGCGGAAAATGAAGGTGCAAAGTTCTGGATGGGAGTCCTGACAGAACTGAAAAACCGGGGTATCGAAGATATCCTCATTGCCTGTATGGATGGCCTTACCGGATTCCCTGATGCGGTAAAGGCTGTTTTCCCCAACACCCGTGTGCAGCTGTGCATCGTCCATATGATCAGGAATTCAACAAAGTTTGTCTCTTACAAAGATTTAAAAGAAGTCTGTGCTGATCTCAAGGCTGTTTATTCTGCAGTGAGCGAAGAAGCAGGCCGGGATGAGCTTGAGCACTTCAATGAAAAATGGAAATCGAAATACCCGATGATTTACAAATCCTGGGATTTCCACTGGGCGGATCTGAGTGAGTTTTTCAAATACCCGGAAGAAATCAGGAAGGCGATCTACACGACGAATGCCATTGAATCACTCAATTTCCAGTTGAGGAAAGTTACCCGCAATAAGTCGACTTTCCCTAATGATGATGCTATATTCAAGGTAATGTATCTGGCAATCAGAAACGCCTCGAAGAAATGGACGATGCCGATTCGTGACTGGGGTGCAGCCATGAATCAGTTTGCTATTGTGTTTGGTGAGCGGGTTCCGCTCTTTTGATTCGTGCCATTTACACATAATTCGTTACACCGTCGGAAGAATTCCTTAAGGCGAAAGGGAATACAAATTTTTGAAGAAATTTACTATCCCATAATCTGGAGCAGCTTCCAGTCTTTATCCGTCTGAGAGTATAGCAATGCATACAATTTATTTTCTTTACCCCTTCACTACATCCGCCGGTATCTTATCCAGTACTTTTTCCTTATATTTGTTGAACTGCCGCCATTCAATAATTTTTGCATGCTGCAATATTCCCAACGCAACGGGAATTGAAACACCTGATTTTTCGCTTATCAGCTCAAGCCTGGCAGCAGAAAGATATTTTCCGTACTGCTGTCCAAGACAAATAACTTCTTTCGAGTTCAGCATTTTTGAAGCGTTTTCATCGGCTTCCTGTTCGCGCTTTGTTTCTGCAGTCGAATCCAGATTGTCCAGTACGGGTTCGGAAAGATAGCTAAAATGCAGAAGGATATGTGAAATCTCATGTGCAAGAACAAACCAGAAGTTATCGATTCTGTCGTAGCGGGCGGTATACACGATAAACGGTTTACCGTCCTGAAGGAAGGCAGCTCCGTCAAGATACGTTTTTGTCAAATGGCTCAGTACAAAAAATCCCACGCCGCAGCCGGTAAGAACGGCAAGTACTTTCTCAATTCCATCTTCTGCAGACAGATACGTACAGAAATTTTCCGCCAATTCAGTAAGTTTTTCCTTGTTGTATGCCTGTGTGGGAACAGCAGCAGATGCATACTGTTTTGCATATTCAAACCAGGTGCGGCAGTACCACTGTGTATACTGAAAATCGAACCGAGTCTGCCGTGCGGCAAATTCTTTTTCCTGATTGTATTCTTCTACCGGAATCTCCGGTTTTCCGAAAAGCCGCTCACACTCTTTCTCAATTCCGTTTTCGGTAGATACATCATATAAAAGCCAGCCTTTCTTTTTTAGTTCTGCCACCGGCATGTATTTACGCATCTGTGCTTTCTTTTCTGCAAGTGTCGCCTTGCCGCAGGTATCTGCTTCCTGTTTACGCAGCTGGTATTTTGCATCAAGATTGAGCCACATTTCTGCCGGAGTGGAAAAAGCTTTGCCTAAGAGAATTGCCGTTTCCGGTGTAATTCCCTGTTTGTTATTGATGATTTTATTTATTGATTTTTCGGTAAGTCCGATAATTTCAGCCAGATCGCTCTGCTGCCAGCCGAGTTCTTCCATGGCATCCCTGATGATGTCTCCCGGCCCCGGATTATAAAACGGATGTAATTTTTCAGACATAATTACTCCTTATAGTGAGGTGTCAGATCAACCAGCTTGATGACATCAACCGTATTTTTGGTATCATCAACCCATCGTACAGTCAATTCCAGACGCCATCTTCTGTTTAAGCGCATGGAATATCTTTCGTTACCTTCTAGTTTTTCGAATTTATATGCCGGAAATTTCCAGATGTCTTGAATATTGGAACTGCTTTCAAGAACATCTACAGCACGAACTAATTTCCGCGCAATTTCAGGAGGAACTTTACTGAATTTTTTGGAAGTACCTTTTGTATACAGTTCCTCCAAACCTTTGTTGATAAACTCTACTTTCACAGGCAACCTTACAGGTTATACTATAACTACTAATTACATAAATGTCAAATAAAAAAGAACTCTTAGGTTATAACATATATGCATATTTGTAGTAACAGTCTATTCATGAGGAAACCTCTTGTTCCCGTTGTTTTGTTGTAGTATCATTTCCATATATTTTAAGGATGATTTTCGGAGCAGGTTGTATGGGAGCGTTTGACGAAGCGGGATACGAGCAGTCTGTCATTGAGCTTTTTGAACATATCGGCTGGGAACATTTGTACGGACCTAATATTGAACGCGATTACCGCATCCCGTATTATTCAGATTCTTTCGAACGCGCTCTTTCCCGTATAAATCCGTCGCTTCCGCAGGAAGTACTTCGTGAGGCCGAGCGTAAACTTTCCGATCCCGGTACAGGGAGCCTTGAACAGAAGAACAGAATTGTTGCCGATTTTCTGCAGAACGGCGTTCCTGTTTCGTATGTAAAGAAAGGTGAAGAAACCAGTACGCTTGCATATCTTATTGATTATGTACATCCCGTAAACAATTCTTTCCAGATAATTAATCAGTGGACGTATGTGGAAAAAAGCGAAAAGCGGGCGGATATCATTCTGTAACGGAGATGGAAAAAAAGTTCTTCTGCTTGCAGAAAAGAACAATTCTCCTGCAGGAAACAGGATTCCAGCCTATTCTTCTGAAAGGACTTTATGTGAAATAATGACCGTAAATGCTGCAACCGATATTCAGGTTATTACCTATGCAATTAAAAGCGTTAATAAAAAATAAATGAGCGATGAGGTCATAGTAACGTTCATGCCAGACCGTCTTCTGCAGCACTGCCATACATTGAGCTTACGGCTGATTCTTATCGTATGAAAGACCGCTTGAAAGTCGGAGCCGTCAGGCTTGAATAGTTTTTTTCTAAAAGCCGAAAAAATTAAACTGCCTGAAACCGAGAATTATTCACCGGCGTTGACGGCGCATATTCTTTCATCGTTATCCTCTCCTGGTACAATGTCAATCTGCCATATGAAATGAGTATCGTTAAGTTGATATTCTTTTTTTAATTCGGGTCCGCAACTATTCGAACCAATACCGGAATTTTTATAGTCGATGCAGAAAACAGTAGATCCACAGGGTTCGAGTTCAAAGTTATGACGTTTACATGTTAGTTCTTCTTCAGTATAACGGGAGACATTAAAACTGAATGTATTTCCTAAAAAACGTAGGCTTTCTCCCTCAAAAGATGACAATGATACTGCTTTACTTCCCCTGTGGCTGGAATTTTCCTGCGGTCGAATATAATCTTCAAACATATCGTCAATTGTTGCTGTATATAATCCAAGAGAAGAACTAAGATGTTTGTCGATGTAACTTTCGTTCGGTCCATATCCAAAGTATTTTATCTTGTTGAATCGATTTGACAGAAAACAACGAAACCCGAACCGTGGTAAATATGGGAGCACAGGATTTTTTGAAACATCGAAGATAATTGAAATATGTCCGTCTGCATCTATTGTCCATTGTGTTCTGATATTAAGAATTTTTTGTATTCCGGGAGCTGAAATTGAAAGTTTTGTTTTAATGGTAACAGCTTTATTGTTCTGATCCAGCTGAGATGAATATAATTTAACAGTAGTATGGTCGTATCCGGCTTTCTCCCATTCCGTTTTGACATAACGGTCGTTATCAGTTGGAGCACGCCAGATATTATATTCGAGCGGGTGGTTCAAAAACTCTGTATTTTTGGATGAAAAACTTTCAAAAGTCCCCGTCTTATAATTAAATACATAGCGGACAAGATCGTTCTTGATAATAAGACGTTGTTCTTTCCGTTCGACGGATAGGCCAGGATAATCCACTGAATTTTTTTTACGATAAATAAAATTGCCATCGCGGAGAATGAATTGATCAAATCCCATTTTTGTTTTTTCGGGAATCAGATTTGAGCCTCTTTTCTGTCTGTAAAGAATATCCAGTGTACAGATACCTGCTTCAGGTATAACATAATTAAGTTTTATTATTTTTGACTGATGTGGTTCAATATCCAGATTTTTTAGTTCTTCTAGTCCCGTATGGCTGCGGCGATCAGGGAAAACAAGTCCATCCATGCAAAAATTACCGTCATTAGGAAAATCTCCGAAATCTCCTCCATAAAAAAATTTATCTTTACCGGTGGAGGTTTTTCCCATCCAAACGGCATGATAGCACCATTCCCAAACGAATCCACCTGCAAATCGATCGTATTGATAGATGAGCTGATAATATTCTTCCAGATCTCCAGGCCCATTTCCCATGGCATGACAGAACTCACATTCGATAAAGGGTTTCTCAGATTTTTCTGACATATATTTTCGTACGGCGTCAGGAGGTGCATACATACGGCTATACACATCGATATTGGATAGATCATTTTTATACCCGGGCATTTGATAAATACTACTTTCATAATGAATACGACGTTCCGTATCATACTTTTTTATCCAGGCTGCAGCCTTTTCAAGGGCGGGGCTGTGACCCGATTCATTACCCAGTGACCACATAAGAACACAAGCACAGTTTTTGTCTCTTATAACATTCTTCTGAACTCGTTCGAGGAATGCTTTTTCAAACCGGGAATCGTGGCTGAGCAGCCCGAATGTAGTATCATCACATATATATTTTTCATAGTTGAATTCGTGACTGGGGTGCAGCTATGAATCAGTTTGCTATTGTGTTTGGTGAGCGGGTTGCGCTCTTTTGATTCGTGCCATTTACACACAATTCGTTACACCGTCAAATTTACGCTAACGGGACTGTAGTAAAAAGATTTTCAACCTGACGTTTGTCATCGTCCATCGTCGGTCTGCAGGACACACAGCTGCTTTGTGCTGCGGAGATGTGCGGAATCTGCAGAAATGGTGCATACTGACCTATGAACACTATTATGCTTTACGGATTTTCCCGTTCGGAGCGCGTCCTTTTCGGGGACGTTTTTGCAGAGCTGATTCCGCATGCGGTGTATACGGAATGTTCCGTGTACGACCGGCCGCAGACCGGTTCGTGTGGTGCTGCGATTGTAAACTGTACATTCAACCGGTGGAACGCACTTGAAGCGGCCGGCTGTTTTCTGCGTGAACAGAAGCAGGTTATTCTTTTTTCGTCGGTGGTGCCGGACCGGTTTTTTCTGTATCTGGTGCGGAACGCCGCCGCGTCGTCGGAGCGGCTGCTGTTGCTGCCGGGACCGGAAAGCAGGGCGGAGATTTCAGCCTGTGCAGAAGCGTTCGCGCGCCATACGCGGTATATTCCGCCGTCGGTTCTGAAGCGATGCGGACGGGATCACGGTTTCCGGCTGCTGCAGTTCGATCAGCTCAGAAGTACCGACCGGTATATTGTGTACGGGCTTCTGTCCGGAAAATGCGTAAAGGAGATTGCGTCGCTTGTGCCGTCGTCGCCGCATTATATTGAAAACCGCATACAGATTCTAAAGGAACGGTTTAAAGTGCTGCAGCTTCCCGAACTGCAGCGTGCGGCGCTCGGCTGGATCAGCTACCGGGATCAGCATACGGCGTTGTAGACGACGGCGGCGGTAATATCGGTGCTGCCGGGGTCGAGCAGTCCGGGAACCGTGACGCGGCAGCCTTTATCGGCGCATTCGAAAAGTATGTTGCGGAGCAGCGATGCGACGCGGACGGTATAGACGCTGTACTGAGGTTCCGCGGCAGCGGCTGTCGCTGCCGCCCGTACGAATCTGATTTTTGCGGTACGTACCGTAAGAATGCACTGCAGGCTCCGTTCCGGAGTAAGAAACGCTTCGGGATTCCGCTCGAGCGTGCCGGTCAGAATAACCGGAATAGTATGATGGTCCATACAATGTTATTTGTACGGACCTTTCGTTTTTACGCAGTCTGCGGTAAACGGTGCAGTATTATTTTTCCGTTCTCAGGTGGTATCTGTCCAGCGCCACTGCGGTTACTTTTGCGCAGAGATGCATTTCTACCGTGTTATGGTAATTGTTATGTGAATTGCATATCGGAATAATAAACACTTTGCCGTCATCTCCGGGTTGGGGCTGGTCTTTAGTGATGATCATATGCCCGCCGACAATTTTTCCGGAGCACTCCGTTTTACCGTTGCTGTTTGAGCTGTCGGCAACATAGCATATTTTCGCCTGTCCAGGGCATACTGTCTGCCAGACAGCAATCCAGTTACTGCATATTTTACCGTCCCAGTAATCTCCGGTACTGCCTTCCACATTCCACACACTGGTTCCCAGTTCAAACGTGCTGGGCCCGCGGTACGTCGACCGCAGCGGCAGTGCGATAAGTCCGTCAGGATACGCTTCGTCGGGAAGAGCGGGATTATAGAATCCTGCAAATTCATACCGTTCGGTATTCGTTTTACGGTACAGTACTTTGCAGGTTTGTTCCTGCCCGTCTGTCAGTGTCAGGTTTTTCCCCTGCTCCGTATGAGGAGCTTCCATATGAAGAAGTGCCATGATTTTATACCTCCGTTAGATTGCTGTCCGGTTACTGCTGTCCGTAATATTCTGCGACGCCGCCCAGCACAAAAGCGGTCTGCTTTGCGGTTGAACCGCTGTCGCCGATCGGTGCGGGAGAGATGGTAACGTCGAGTGTCT
>JALCCK010000029.1 GCA_022640795.1 Treponema sp. | reverse complement strand
TTTTGAGATAAGCGGATCTTCAAAAAGAGAACCGTTCAGAATGAGCGGTACGTAGATGCCTTCTCCGGCAGTGACGGAGAGACTGAATCCGACCAGTGCTGCTTCGCGTGTGTTGAGGCTGTCGGTTTCACAGTCGAACGCTGCTGTTTTTTTTGAGGAAAGAATTCCGTCGACAAATGCGGTCAATACCGCTGTGTTTGTCACAGCCTGATAGTTTCCGCTGTTTTTATGGAGCGGTGTTATATCTGCGTGATCGGGATCCGCTGGTTTTCCTGAATCTCTGGCAGACGTTGTATTTTTTCCGGCCGCAGCTGATCCGGAATTTTCTGCTGGGTCTGTTATCGTTGCAAATTGTTTTGCAACGGCAAATGCTCCGTAAAATTTAAGAAGTTCGGCCGCAGCTGTATAATTGAGTTCTGTAGGTTTTATTTCGTCGAGTTCGGCTGCAGGAGAACCGTCCCTGCAGAGAAACGGCACTTCATAGTTCAATCGTATGAGTTTTTGTGAAAAATACGCATTGTCTTTTCCGTCACGTATTTTTTGTCCGATGGATCCTTTTATTTCATCTGCATGGTCAAAAAGCCCGTCAAGATCGCCGTACTGTGTAAGAAGCTTGACGGCAGTTTTTATTCCGACCCCTTTTACGCCTGGAATGTTGTCGGCGCTGTCTCCGGTAAGAGATAAGAGATCCAGCATCTTTTCGGGCGGGACGCCCCATTCTGCGGTGACTCCGTTTACCCCGGTTACTTTCCAGATATCCTGCCGGTCCGGTTTAAGAATTTGCGTAGAATCATTAACAAGCTGCATAAGGTCCTTATCGGCGGTAAGAATACGGCAGGTGCGTCCGGTTTCTGTACAGATTCTTGCTACCGTCGCAATAACATCGTCGGCTTCGTATCCGTCACACTGAAGGACTGGAATCCCGAGCGCATGCAGAATTTCTTCTATCCATGGAATCTGGGCATGGAGGTCTTCCGGGGTTTTTTGCCGGGTTGCTTTATACTGGTCGTACATTTTATGACGGAACGTTGGTGTTTTTGAATCCAGTGCAGCCAGAATGTATTCAGGCTGATAATGAGTCAGTACTGCATGCAGATTTCGGAAAAACCCGAACAGCGCAGATATGTTTTGTCCCTTCTGATTTATGAGCGGCCTTGAAATAAAAGCAAAGTAGCTTCTGTAAATCAATCCGTAGGAATCAATTATGTAGACTGTTTTTTTGTCGAAATCGGGCATGAAAAATCTCCGGATCGTATGGGTTAAATTTCGATTTCTACAAGACTTCCGACCGCTTTCTTTTCGGCATAGATACTCCTCTTAAACCGGTACGGATTTTTAAGCGCGGTAAGCTGGTCGCGGATTTCTGTTATATGGGAACGCAGCAGCGCTCTGTTTTTTCTGTTCTGTTCAAGAACCTGCTTTTCCAGATCTTCAAGATCTGCCTGCAGTGCCGGAACCGCTTTACTGTCGTCAGTCACGGCAGCGGCATTTCCGTTTACCGTGTGGTAAATGGTATCCATCGGTACAATTACTTTCTGAAGCTGCAGAATATTTTTTACGACCTGCTGTTCAAGTTCCGTATGAGCAACCAGCGCTTCGGCATCTTCTGAAACAATTGAACTCTGCTGTTTTTCAAGAACCGTAAGATATTCCCTGAATTTATCCCGCTGTTGTTCGAGCAGATGACGGAATTTTCTAAGAATCGCAATTCTTTCATCTAATTCTTTTTGTGTTATATGTTCCATGCATTAACCTTCTATATTAAGGGCAGGGGTCTCCGCAGGTGCTGCCGGTCTGACTGCGGTACTGGCGGCTGCCGTACGCCATGAGTCGCCCAGCTGGGTCATCATATCGAGAACGAAGGAGATTTTATCCTTATTGTGACTTATATTCGCTTCCATAAGTTCCGAATTGAAATAGACGTACAGCGACATAAGATTCTGCGCGATTGATCCGCCCTGTTCCATGTTCAATGAAACCTGCAGCTCCGTTATTATTTCCTGTGTTTTTACTATATTTGCATTGAATTTTTCAATAGCTGCCGCCGGAATTTTTCCGTCGCTGCTGAAGTGAGCCTTCGCTGCAGTGAGTTGCCGGATTGCTTCTTCATAGAGCATCACGATAAGCTGCCCCTGACTTGCAGTTTTTACACTTGTTTCACGATAAGCGCTGTAAGCCTGTTTATACCCCATACGGATACCTCCCACTGGTAAATATATACTATATATACTATAATAGATTGTACATGGTGAACAGCGTTATGCCCTGGTGTATTTTTTTTCAACAGGCTGTAAACGCTGAAAAATCAGCGCAATCTTTTATATTATCGGGATTGCTGAAAAAATCTTAATGATTTTCTGGAATTTGTGTCGACTAATTGCAGATTTTTGCGTATATTCAGAAATGAGGTGTCTTGATGAGTGACGAAAATAATAACAACAACAAGAAAGATGATCGTGATCCTTATAGCTTTTTCAAGTTGTCGACAGAGCCTGGTAAGAAAGATGATAATAATAAACGTCCGCATATTCCTTTTTGGGCCCTTATGCTGCTCATACTTGGTATTCTGGCGGTTATAAATGCTTTTTTTGTTACGAAACCTGATGATTCGATAGCTTTTTCCGATTTCCGGCAGATGATCGAAGATGGAAAAATCGTTTCTGTTGAAATCGGTGAAAATTATATGATCGGTTATGGTCCCGATTCAAATTATTCTGTCGATGATACAAGTACCGGAAAAATTTCCTGGTTTAAATCGACGGATACTACGGCAGCCCGCGCCAGATATAAAACGTCGGCAGTTCTTATGTCAAGTTTTATAGATCTGCTTGATAAAAAGAACATTACGTATAAATTCGTAACGAAACAGAATAATTATTTTATGCAGCTTCTTATAAATCTTATTATTCCGTTCGGACTGATTTTTCTCATGTATTTTTTTATTTTCCGGAAGATGGGAAGCGGCATGGGCGGTGGAATGGGAAGCATTTTTAGTGCCGGTCAGTCCAGAGCAAAAGCTGTTGATGAAACTAATGTAAAGACCCGTTTTTCCGATGTTGCCGGAGTTGACGAAGCGAAGGAAGAACTGGTTGAAGTTGTTGATTTTCTTAAAGAACCGAAAAAATACACGGATATCGGCGGCAAAATTCCCAAAGGCGTTCTGCTGGTCGGACCTCCGGGTACCGGAAAAACATTGCTTGCCCGTGCGGTAGCCGGTGAAGCAGGAGTGCCGTTTTTTAGAATCAGCGGTTCCGATTTTGTCGAGATGTTTGTTGGTGTAGGAGCAAGCCGTGTCCGCGATTTATTTAAACAGGCACGGGAAAAAGCTCCCTGTATCATTTTTATTGATGAGCTGGATGCTATCGGTAAGAGCCGTCAGAACAATCTCGGCGGTAACGATGAACGCGAACAGACGCTTAATCAGCTGCTCGTGGAAATGGATGGCTTTGATAATGAAAAAGGACTTATTATTCTTGCGGCAACAAACCGTCCCGATATTCTTGATCCGGCACTGCTTCGCCCGGGACGTTTTGACCGGCAGGTTGTTGTCGACCGTCCTGATGTAAAAGGACGTGAAGCGATTCTTAGAATACATGCAAAAGATGTTAAACTGGATGCTGCAGTGGATTTCGGGGCAATCGCTCATTCTACAGCAGGTTTTTCCGGTGCGGATCTTGCTAATATCGTAAATGAAGCCGCTCTGCTGGCGGTACGTGCTGGACGAAAAAAGGTATCCATGCCTGATTTTGAAGAAGCTGTTGAGAAAACGATGGTTGGACTCCAGAAGAAAAGTCGTGTCGTTAAAGAAGACGAACGGAAAATTGTGGCATACCACGAAACAGGGCATGCGCTTGTTGCCGTTTTTACTCCGGGAAGCGATCCCGTTCACAAGATAACTATCATTCCGCGCGGTATCGGGGCCCTTGGATATACCATGCAGCTTCCGGAAGATGATGTTTTCCTCAAAAGTCAGAACAGACTGCTGGGCGAAGTTGATGTTATGCTCGGCGGACGTGCATCGGAACAGATCGTCTTTAATGAAATTTCTACCGGTGCGGCAAATGATATTCAGCGCGCAACGGATACGATCCGGCGCATGATAACTGATTACGGTATGAGCGACCGGTTTAAGAATATGACGCTCGGTAAATCAGGGCAGGGGTATAAAACCGGAGAACCGGAGCTTGTCCGTGAATATTCGGAGTCAACCCAGCAATATATTGATGAAGAGATTGCACGTATCATGAATGAACGGTATATGCATGTTCTTGAGCTGCTGAAAAAACATCGTGAGCTGATAGATGTTATTGCAAAGGAACTTCTTGAAAAAGAAACTATGGACGGAAAGCGGTTTGAAGATATTGTAAAAGCGGAATCGTATTGTGAAGAAATAACGGCCGGGAGCCGGCCGGCGCTGCCTGAGAGTAAAACTGACGAAGCGTAAATCATGAAAAGCTGTCTGCTTCTTCTGCAGACAGCTTTTTTATATTGACGGCCGCGTCGTTCTTAATTAGAATAATGCTATGTATTTAGGCATTAAAAACACAAAAATAATGAAAAATGTGATATTTTTCGGAATCATTTTTGCTATGGTGACTGCTTCTGTTTCGGCGGAGAATATTACAACTGCAAGTGAATATTTTAATAGTGTTTCGGAATTTTACGGAACTATAAAAGATTTTGAAGCTTCTGTCGAAATTACTGCTGCAAAAAAGGAAATGGCGGGAGACGTTTCTTTTAAACGGCCTGATCTGCTTCGCATAGATTTTACGAATCCGGCCGGACAGGTGATTGCCTTTAACGGCAGCAATCTTACAATTTATTTACCTGAAGCTTCTGCCATTTTGAATCAGGAAGTTCAGTCTGACGGCAGCAGCGCCGGTGGTGCCGGTCTTGCTACGCCGGAAGGTCTTTCTCTTATGAAGCGGTATTACACTATTGCCTATGAAATAGGGCAGGACCCCGTTCCACTCGAAGACGGCTCTGATGAAAAAGTTATAAAATTTATATTGTACCGACGGAATTCTTCGGAAGCTTTTAAGAATATAAAGCTGGCTGTGACACCGGAAACGAAACTTATTCGGCGAATTGAAGCAACGACATCCCATGGAGAGGTTTTTACGTTTGATTTTCATGATTATAAACTCAATCAGGATATACCTGACCAGCGGTTTATTTACGATGCACCGTCTTCAGCGAATAACTATAATAATTTTTTGTTTTCGGAGTAAACGATGCAAAGTTATGGAGAACTCTTAAAAAAAGCACGTGAAGAAAAGGATATAACTTTCGAGAAAATAGAACGTGATACCTCAATTACGATACGTTATCTCCAGGCCCTGGAAAATGAAGATGTTGATGTCTTTCCCGGAGAACCGTATCTTATAGGTTTTTTGCGTAACTATGCTGATTATCTCGGGCTTGATTCGCAGCAGCTTGTTTCGTTTTATAAAAATAAAAAAATACAGGAATCGCCTGTACCGGAAGGGCTTATTGAGAAACACCGGCCGCGGTCCTTTTTTGTTATTCTTTTTATTTCTATTATTGCAGTTGCAGCTCTCGCCGTGTATCTGTCGTTATTCTTTATGCAGAAAAGCAGGGAGAAGGTCGCTGCCCGGATAGCTGTTTCCAAAACCATGAATACCCATTCCTATACACTGTCGGATAAACCGCTCGAGATCCGTGTTTATAAGGGCGATCATATTGAAGTTCCTCTCCATTCCGGAACAGTCCTTCTTACCGTTGCTGATACTATTTCTTCGTTATCGCTGGATACCCCTGCGGGAAATCAGATTATTGATCTTTCGGAAGAACTTGAACTCGATGTTGACGGTGATGCTGTTAATGATATTATTGTATATGTTTCTGATGTTTCTTCGGCTAAAATGGATCGCGGGGCAGAAGTCCGGATGCTGCTGAAATCCGGGGATCCGAATATGCCCGGCGTCAGTCAGGAGTCTATTCCGGTTGAATCGGTCTCTGTTTCTGCTGAAAACAGAGCGGTCGTTCTGCAGGATAACAGAGCGTATCCGTTCACCCTTAACGTTAGTTTCAGAGGTGCATGTATTTATCGGTATCAGAAGGATAATGACAATTCTGTGGAAGATTATTACACGCGGGGCGATATCGTTACTATAACTGCCAGCAACGGTGTACGGGTATGGATGTCGAATGGAAATGCCGCGAAGGTACAGATTGTCGCTGACGGAAAAACATACGATATCGAACTTGGTAATCCGGGAGAGGTTTTGGTCAAAGATATAAAATGGATAAAAGATCCCGACGGTACGTATAAAATTGTGGTGAACGATCTTGATTAGATTTTTTTTAGATGAGCATGGCTGTGCTAAAAATCAGGTAGACGGGGAACTTATGATTTCTCATTTGACGTCTGAAGGTATGGTTCAGACGTTCGTTCCTGATGAAGCCGATTTGATTATTATAAACTCCTGCGGATTTATAGAATCCGCTAAAAAAGAGTCGCTGGATGCGCTTCTTTCTGCAAAAAAACGGTACCCTCATTCAAAGATTCTCCTGACAGGTTGTTTGGCAGAGCGCTATGCCGTCACGTTTCAGAATGAATTACCGGAAGCTGACGGTGTTTTCGGAAACGGTGATATTTCGAAGATTACGGAAGTTGCTGCTGCTGTCTGTCGTAATGAACGGCCGGTTGTCGTTCCCCTTCAGAAAGGTGTTTGCGTCGGTGACCGGGATCTGCTTTTATCATTCCGGCGTTCTGCCTATGTAAAAGTGACAGAGGGCTGTAATAATTACTGCTCGTTTTGTGCTATTCCTCTCATCCGCGGTTCTCTGCGGAGCCGTAAAGCGGCCGACATAGTTGCGGAAATAAAGTCGTTGCTGTCACGCGGTGTCTTTGAAATAAACCTTATCGGACAGGATCTTGCAGCCTACGGTACGGGAACGACTGATGACGTTTTCGGTACCGGACGCTTCGCTGTTCCGGACACGGCTGATCCTGAACCGCCGGAGTCTGCACTCAGTCTGCTGTTACGCCGTGTGTCGAAAATACCGGGACAGTTTTGGATTCGGCTGCTGTACATACATCCCGACCATTTTGATCGCGGAATACTTTCCGTTATAAAAAAAGATTCCCGGATACTGCATTATTTTGATATTCCGTTTCAATCCGGGGATACTGCCGTCATACAGCGTATGAACAGAAAAGGCTCTGCGGAACTCTATGTAAAACTGGTTTCCGATATACGAAATGTTTTACCGGATGCTTCTATCCGGACTACTTTTCTTACCGGGTTTCCGGGTGAGACGGCAGAGGCGGCGGAGCGTACGGAAGATTTTCTGCGGAAGATAAAAAGCGACTGGTCAGGCTGTTTTACGTACAGCAGGGAAGAAGGAACAAAGGCCGAAAAAATGCCGCACGGTGTTCCCGTAAAAACGGCTGCCGTCCGTGCAGACAGGCTGGCTCAAATCCAGTCAGATATAACGCAGAAAGCTCTGTCCGGGCGTATCGGACAGGAATACGATATTCTGGTGGAAGAACGGATTGCGGGAACCGACGGACTTGCGATTGGGAGAGCATGGTTTGAGGCTCCCGAAGTTGATGGCTCTGTTGTCGTACGATATGATCGTGACGACCTTGAAACCGATGCAGCCGTGCAACCAGGGCGTATTGTCCGGGTAAAAGCTGTTGCGGTAAGCGGTGTTGATATTGATGCGGTATTTAGAGCTGATTCGCCGTTGAATACTGCGCTGCAGCCTTCTATGCTGGAATATCTTCCGGATGTTGCATCAGACGGAACGGGCAGAAATCGTGATGAGTTCTGACGGACCTGCAGAAAAGTCTTTCGGCTCTGATTACTTTGCTGCTCTGAATCCGGAACAACGGGCAGCCGTTGTTCATGAAGGTTCTCCTCTGCTGATTCTTGCCGGTGCCGGTTCGGGAAAGACTCGTGTTATTACGACGAAAATTGCATATCTTATTTCACAAAAAAACGTAGATCCCCGTTCTATTCTTGCTGTTACTTTTACAAAAAAGGCGGCGGAAGAAATGGCTGAACGTGCTGTTAATCTTGTTCCCGAAGCCGCTTTCGCCCAGATCCGTACGTTTCATTCCTTTGGGGCGTGGTTTTTGCGTAAATATTCGGATGAAGCTGGTGTTGACAGTAATTTTACGGTCTATGACGATGATGATATGGTTACACTCGTAAGTAAAGCAGTCCCTTCACTGGCAAAGAATCAGGCAAAGCATGCGGCTCATGTCATATCGCTTGCAAAGGATTACTGTTTGACACCTGATAGCAGCCGGCTTTCAGAAATTGAAAGTGATCCGGATTTTCCTGCAATTTATACTGCGTATGAGAAAAGGCTGCGGCAAACGGGAAATGTTGATTTTGGTGATCTGATACAGCTGCCTTCTCTTGTTATTGCTTCCGATGAGCGTATCCGGCGGCAGATACATTACAGATTTCGAGTGATACTGGTAGATGAATATCAGGATTCGAATGTTGCTCAGTTTAAACTTCTGCAGGCAGTTGCCGGTGTTGAAGACAATTCAGGTACGTATGTCTGTGTCGTCGGCGATGATGATCAGTCAATCTATAAGTTCAGAGGCGCCGAGGTAAAGAATATCCTGACGTTTAAAGATTTTTTTCCCGGTACAACAATAATACGGCTTGAACAGAATTATCGGTCGACGGCTCCCATTCTTGCGGTTGCAAACACTGTCGTAAAAAATAATCAGGGCAGGCTTGGGAAAAAACTGGTGTCGGTCCGCGGAAAGGGAAAGCAGCCGGTTATGGTGTTCCTTCCGAACCAGGACGACGAGTCGGCTTTTTGTGCTGAACTGATCACGAAAGCACACACCAAGGGCTGCCCGTACAACGAATGGGCTGTCCTTTACCGGATGAATGCTCAATCGCTTGGTTTTGAAACTGAATTCTTGCATCGGAATATTCCGTATACCGTGGTTGGCTCTCTTAAATTTTATGAACGGGAAGAGATAAAAGATGTACTTGCTTTTCTTTCCCTGATAGCAAATCCCCGTGATGAAATTTCCTTCAGGAGAATTGTCAATAAACCTGCCCGTGGTATTGGTGCAAAAACACAGGATCGTATTATAGATGCGGCTCAACATGAAAACGGGAGGGACGGGCGGCTGCCCAGTCTTGTTGAATGTGCACAACGACATAGTTCATCACTATCAAAAAAGGCACGGGAAGGGGTTGCCGGTTTTGTTTCTCTTGTTGATGAATTTTCCGCCTTCCTTGCTGAACGAAGTGCTGATACAACGTCTGCCGACGAAGAAGTCGCGCCGGCGGCAAGAGAAATTCTGCAGGCTGCACAAGCTGAGCCTGCTGCCGGACAAAAGGCTGATGAGGAAAAGCTTTCTGTCTTTATAAAAAAGATTATTGTAAAATCGGGATTACTCGAATATCACACTGCACAGGATGAAATAGCGGGAACGCAGCGTGCTGCAAATATGCAGGAGCTCGTCAACAGTGCTGTCCTGTACCCGTGTACTCTTTCCGGCCTGCTTGATTTTCTTGAGCGTATAGAACTTGATCATACGCTTGAAGAAAATGGAAATACGAAAAATTCAGATTCGGTAACGTTGATTACACTGCATAATACAAAGGGGCTTGAATTTCCTCGTGTCATTATAACGGGACTTGAAAGCGGTGTTTTTCCGCGTCAGGATAAGACGGGCGGCGAACTTGAAGAAGAACGCAGGCTTTTCTATGTAGGAATTACTCGAGCGCAGAATCAGCTGTATATTACTTCCTGCCGGGAACGGCGGCTTTACGGGCGTACAGAGCACATGCTTCCCAGTCCGTTTCTTTCGGAACTTGGAGATACAGTAAAAATACTTGGCAGAAAACCTTCTCCTTTTCGGGATTATTCCGGTTTTAACGATTCTCCGCAGCAGTCTGATGATCCGCTTGTTCAAAAATGGTGCCGGGGAACGCGTATCTATCACGATGATTTCGGATACGGACAGATAGTGAATACGGTTACCAAAGATGACAATTATGTCATAACCGTACAGTTTGAAAATGGCGGACGCAAATGCTTTATGCCGCGTTATCAGGCTGGTACCCTGATGATAGTAAAAGACTAGATTTACCGGTATAGCGAAAGATACGAAGTATATTGTATATACGAAGTATATTGTAGATACGAAGTATATTGACTATACATCAGTCGGGGTATAAGATGAAATCCAAAATATTTTATGGCAGGAGAATCTTATGGAGAAATCACAAGTTTATTTTACCAATTTCAGAACAACATTTAATGAAAATCTTATTCAAAAACTGACACGGCTTATAAAGAAGGCAGGCATAGCTAAAATTGATTTTGACGGGAAATTTACGGCAATAAAGATACATTTTGGTGAACCGGGAAATTTGGCATATTTACGGCCGAATTATGCTAAAGTCGTTGCTGATGTCGTTAAGGAACTGGGAGGAAAACCGTTCCTCACTGATTGCAATACGCTGTATGTCGGCGGACGGAAGAACGCACTGGATCATCTGGATACCGCTTATGTAAACGGCTTTAATCCTTTTGCGACGGGGTGCCATGTTGTTATTGGCGACGGTCTTAAAGGAACCGATGAAGTTTATGTCCCGTTTCCGGAAGGCGAATATGTTAAAGAGGCAAAAATAGGCCGGGCCGTTATGGATGCCGATATTTTTATTTCGCTGACACATTTCAAGATGCATGAGGCTACGGGACTTGGCGGTGCAATCAAGAATATAGGGATGGGGTGCGGCAGCCGTGCAGGAAAGATGGAACAGCATGCTGCCGGAAAACCTGAAATAGATCGCGGGAAATGCATAGGCTGCGGTATGTGTGCCAGGGTTTGTGCTCACGGTGCACTCAGTTTCCGTGTTCCTGAAGAAAGCAGCGACGGCAGAAAAAAGGCATTTATTGATCATGAAAAATGTGTCGGCTGCGGGCGTTGTATCGGTGTTTGTCCGAAAGACGCAACACATCCCGGAAGTGATAATTCCAATGAAATGCTTTCCCGGAAAATGGCGGAATATGCTGCTGCCGTCGTAAAAGGCCGTCCGCAGTTTCATATTTCACTGATCGTCGACGTATCTCCCTACTGTGACTGCCATGCAGAAAATGATGCTCCGGTTATTCCGGATGTCGGTATGCTTGCTTCGTTCGATGCCGTTGCGCTTGATCAGGCCTGTGCCGATCTTATGAATAAACAGCCGATGCTGCATGGGACTATTATGGATGAACGTACTCATACTCATAACGACTGGTCAAAAGATGTGCACCCGACGACCGACTGGACGATTCAGCTTGAACAGGCGGAAAAGGCAGGCATGGGAACGAGAGCATACGAGCTTGTGACGATCTGATGTAAAAATCAGATCATTTTACAGAGTAATTTATGTCGTGAGCAGTTTTTTGCGCATATCTGTTACGGTTTCGCAAAGCGAGACGGCCCCTGCAGCTGTAAGCTCGTCTCTGCTTCCGAAACCGTAAAGAACGCCCAGTGCGTCGATGCCGCATTCTGCTGCACCGATAATGTCGTGCTTACGGTCCCCGATCATCAGTACGCTTTTTTTGTCCTGTATGCCGCACGCTGACAGTGCATAGTTTATGACTTCCGATTTTTTGCTCCTGGTTTCATCTATACAGCTTCCTGCGATAAAACAGAAATAATCGGCAACTTTGAAGTGAGAGAGAATTTTTACGGCATATTCTTCAGGTTTCGAGGTAGCCGTAACCAGTTTAAAACCCCGTTTGTTCAGTTCAGCAAGAAGTTCCGGAATTCCTTCGTAAACACTGTTTTCATACAGGCCTTTGTCTTCATAATATTCACGATAATATCTGACTGCCGTTTCCGCTTTTTTTCTATCGAATCCATAATGGATTTGAAAGGTATCCATAAGCGGTGGTCCGATGAATTGTTTCAATGATTCGGTATCGGTCGTCCTGACACCGCTGCGGGCAAGTGCGTAGAAGAGCGAATTAATGATACCTTGAGCAGAATCGGTAAGCGTACCGTCGAGATCAAAAAATAGATAGGTGTATTTCATACTTTTCAAAGTATACGGATGCAAACAGTTTTATGCAATTGAGCAAAAGAGAAAATTCTTGTACAATAGAAATATGAGTACCCAAAAAAGAACTATTGATGAAGATACGCTCGATAAATTATTGTATCTTTCCCGGCTTTCACCGGAAAGTACCAACCTTTCCATATTAAAAAAACAGGTTGACGATATCGTCGGATATTTTGAAATTCTTTCAAAATATGATGACAGTGAGAATCCGTACGACGCCTATCCCGCAACAAAGGCTGAATGCCTGCGGGATGATGAAGTTGTCCAGGGCCTGGATATTCCCGATGTGAAGAAAATTACGGATAAATTTATGGATGGCTATTTTCAGGTCCCCAAAGTACTGGGGGAAGGTGCCTGACAGAAATATTTCTGTGTTTTTCACCATTTATTGGAGTGGAAAGGTGCTTGTTCTAAGTGAAAATGAGGAGATATGATGTTTTCGATAACGGAAATACGGAAAAACTTGAAAGCGGGGAAGATTACGAGTGCTTCTCTGGTCAGAAAATCCATAGATACGTATGAAAAAGATAAAGAATCGCAACTGCCATTAAATGCTTTTCTTGAAATGTATGATGATGCGGAGACTAAAGCGCGGGCTGCCGATGAAGAAATTGAAAATGCCCGTAAGACGGGAATGCTGGAAAAGCTGTTTGAGCAAAAACCGCTCCTTGGGATTCCGTTTGCAAATAAGGACAATATTTCTGCTAAAGGGAAACGGCTTACGTGTTCAAGTAAAATTCTGCAGGGATACGTTGCTCCGTATAATGCAACAGTTATTTCCCGGCTTGAAGCGGCTGGTGCAATTCCGCTCGGGCGCTGTAATCAGGACGAATTTGCAATGGGATCTTCAACAGAATATTCTATTTATGGCCCTACGCGGAACCCGATAAACAGAGCATATGTTTCCGGTGGTTCAAGCGGTGGTTCTACCGCTGCGGTCGCTTCCAATCAGGCGCTGTTCGGGATTGGAACCGAAACCGGTGGTTCCGTTCGTCTGCCGGCCAGTTATTGCGGTGTTTACGGACTAAAACCGACGTACGGTGTTCTGAGCCGGTGGGGTGTCGTTGCATACGGAAGTTCACTTGATCAGGTCGGTGTCATGGGACATACACCGTCGGATATAGCAATACCTCTTGCCGCAATGTGCGGAAAAGATTTTTACGATGATACGAGCGCAGATCTTCCCGACCGTGATAAACTGATTGAGCTGAAACCGTTTACTGAAACGGAGCTTTCTTCTCTTAAAATCGCCATTCCGAAGCAATTCCTTGAAAGTAAAGGTATGGACCCCGATGTCGGTATTGTATTTGATGAAACGCGTAACTGGTTTTCAGAAAAAGGCGCACATGTTGAAGTCGTCGATCTGCCAATTCTCGAGGCTGCTATTGCCAGTTATTATGTAATCGCACTTTCCGAAGCTGCTTCAAATTTAAGTCGTTTTGATGGAATCCGTTATGGCCATCGCGTTGATCCCGGAGAGGGGTACGATGAACTGTATATTCACACGAGAAGCGAAGGCTTTGGTCCCGAGGTAAAGCGCCGTATTATTATAGGAAATTATGTTCTTTCCGAACAGTTCAGCGGTACGACATATAAGAAAGGCATGACGGTCCGTGCACGGATACAGCGTGAAATGTCGGAACTATTTAAATCGTATGATCTTGTTCTTTGTCCGACCTGCCCGACGGCATCTTTTAGACTAGGTCAGAAAGTTGATGATCCGCTTGAAATGTATTTGAGTGATCTCTTTACAACGTTTGTAAATTTGGCTCGTATTCCTTCTTTGAGTGTTCCGGCCGGGCATACGCATGGATCCGGAATAAAAGCCGGCGTTACGAAAGGATTTGGCGGTGAATTCAATACTGCCGCTGCAACCGGGAAGAGCGACAGTATGCCGGTCGGTATTCAGTTTGCCGGACCTATGTTCAGCGAGGCAAAGATTCTGCGGATTGCACAGGCATGGGATGACGAACATCCCGGTTGCGGGCTTCCAATCCAGAATTGATTTTAAGGATAAATTATTATGAGTATAGATAAATGGGAAATAGTGATAGGCTGTGAGATACATACGCAGCTCCTTACAAAGACGAAAGCTTTCTGTGCCTGTGAAAATCGTTACGGCGGAATGCCCGACACACGAGTTTGTCCGGTATGTCTCGGATTACCGGGAGCACTGCCCCGGGTCAGTAAAGGGTATGTGGAACTTGGAGCTGTAGCCGGTCAGGCTTTAAACTGCTCCATAGCGCGGTTTACAAAATTTGACCGTAAACATTATTTTTATCCTGATCTTGCGAAAGGGTACCAGATTACACAATATGATATGCCGCTTTGTACTGACGGCCATGTGGATCTTCCGTTGTGCCATTATCCTGCCGATCAGCAGCCCGGCGGTGAAAATTTCCGCCCGAATAATTTTACTGGGCAAGACTGTATTGTTGATAATGCCTATCGCCGGGTTCGTATCGAACGCATTCACCTTGAAGAGGACGTCGGCAAATCACTGCACCTTGAAGGTAAACATTCCTATATCGATTACAACCGCTGCGGTACTCCGCTGATCGAAATTGTTACGAAACCGGATATGACGAGTCCTGAAGAAGCGGCTCTGTTTATGCAGACCGTCCAGGAGATTCTCCGGTACGTAAAGGTTACCAAAGGAAATCTGGAAGAAGGTAATATGCGGTGTGACGCAAATATCAATCTTACCGTTTGGGAAGACGGCAAAGAATATCACACGCCGATTTCCGAGATAAAAAACCTTAATTCCTTCCGTTCCATCAGAGATGCGTGTACGTATGAAGCACAGCGGCAGCTGGAAGAATTTAAAACCAACCGGCAGGAATTTAATCCCGGATTCAAAAATACAATGAACTGGGACGAGGTAAAATGTGAAACCCAGATCATGCGTACAAAGAATTCGTTCGTCGACTACCGGTTTGTGGTTGAACCGGATATAAAACCGTTCAGTGTCAGTGAAGAGCTTATTGAAAACGCACGAAAAGCTGTTGGTGAACTTCCGGAAGCAAAACGCATCAGATTCAAGGCTGAATACGGACTTTCAGAAGATGATGTGGTTACATTGACCTCTTCGCGGGAGCTTTCTTTGTGGTTTGAAGAAGCAGCCCGCGGTTCTAAAAATGCAAAACGTATTTCGAATCTCATTCTGACGGATCTGCTTGCCGTCTTAAATGAACGGAATCAGACAATAGCAGATGTTTCCATTTCTCCTGCTCATATCCGTGAGCTGGCTGATGCGCTTGAAAGCGGACAGATAACGAGTAAGCAGGGAAAAAAAGTTTTTTCACTTATGCTGAACTCCGGGAAACTGCCTTCAGTTCTTATCAGGGAAGAAGGTATGGAACAGGTGAACGATACCGATGCAATTGAAAAGCTTGTGGACCAAGTTATTGCTGCAAATCCGAACGCGGTTGCTGATTATAAAAATGGAAAAACGAATGCAGTCGGATGGCTTATGGGGCAGGTTATGAAACAGTCTCACGGTCGTGCGAATCCGAAGCAGGCGACGAACATGCTTACCGAAAAACTTTCTGCACTTTAGGAAAATTTTACTGCCCGGTTTCCGTATTTAATTTTCGGCTGAATACGGGCCGGGCTTACGAGTTCTGAAAGCAGCTTTTCTATAATTTCTGCCGGAAACTGGACATTATGCAGTTGCCTGCTTTGTCCATGTTTCAAATTCTTCATCAGTTGAAAGAACTGTGTGTGTTCCTTCAATGAGGTGGTCTGTTCCTTTTTTATAGTCTATACCGCTTGTATAATAATCATAGGTTATAACATCTCGTTTCCGCTCAAGAATGGGATTCGGGACCGGAATTGCAGACAGAAGACTTCTGGTATACGGATGCACCGGACGTGAAAATATTTCATCAGAGGTTCCCGATTCGACAAGATGGCCGAGATGCAGCACTCCTATCCTGCTGCTGATATATTTAACCATGGAAAGATCATGAGCGATAAAAAGATAAGCGGTTCCGGTTTCTTCCTGAATATCTTTCATCATATTAACAACCTGAGCCTGGATTGAAACGTCGAGCGCACTGATACATTCGTCTGCTATGATAAGTTTGGGATTCATAATGAGCGCACGTGCTATGCCTACCCGCTGCCGCTGGCCTCCTGAAAATTGATGTGGATATCGATCGACATGTTCCGGTGCAAGTCCTACTTTTTTCAGAATACGGGCTATTTTTTCGTTCCGCTCTTTATTTGTTTTATACAGATGATGAATATCGAGGCCTTCACCGATGATTTCTCCGACTTTTTTTCGCGGATTGAGAGAGGCCATAGGGTCCTGAAAAATCATCTGCATGTTTGTCCGAAGGTATTCTGTGTCACTTTTTGAAAGTTTTCCTGAAATCTCTTTATCATCGAACGTTATTTTTCCTGCGGTCGGATCAAGAAGCCGTATAACGCTTCTTCCGATTGTGCTTTTACCGGAACCTGATTCCCCGACAAGTCCGTAGGTTTCTCCGGGATATATTTCAAAGGATACACCATCTACTGCTTTTACGCTGAATTTAGCGCTCATTCTGAAGTACTGTTTCAGATTTTGTACTTTCAGCAACGGTTTTTTATTTTCCATTATAACCTGCCTCTTTTTTCATACGTTCAATTCTGTTTTTTAATTCTTTTGGCATTTCGACTTTCGGTGCACGTTTATCCAGAAGCCAGGTACTTGCGTAATGTGTTTCGGTAATTTTAAATACCGGCGGTTCGAGCCGCCCGTCAATATTCAGCGCATAAATATTACGCGGAGCAAATGCATCTCCCGATACCGGATGTAAAAGATTGGGCGGTGATCCGGGAATGGTATAAAGTCGGTCGTCGGATGAATCAAGATCTGGCATAGCCGACAGCAGTCCCCAGGTATATGGATGAACAGGTTCAAAATAGATTTCGCTGGCGGTTCCTTTTTCTACGATTTTACCGGCGTACATGACATTTACGTAATCCGCTACTTTTGCGACAACACCGAGATCGTGCGTAATATAAATGACCGAAATATTTCGTTGCAGTTGTACTTTTTTGATAAGTTCGATGATTTTTGCCTGTATTGTTACGTCGAGAGCTGTTGTCGGCTCGTCACAGATAAGCAGATCCGGATTACAGGCCAGAGCAATAGCAATGACGACCCTCTGCCGCATACCGCCGGAAAGCTGATGGGGATAGTTTTTCATTCTCTTTTCTGCATCGGTAATACCGACTTCCTGCAGAAGTTTCAGGGATTTCCTGTACGCTTCTTTTTTGGGCGTATGATAGTGCCACATCATCCCTTCCATAATCTGTCTGCCTATGGACATTGTCGGATCGAGACTTGTCATCGGATCCTGAAAGACCATGGCTATACGTTTACCGTTGATATGCCGCCTGATTTCAGCTTTTTTCATTTTGAGAATATCACAGGTGATTTTCGTATCTTTATCCCGGTAATAGGTAAATTCTATTGAACCGGCGTTTACGACGGCATTTTTGTCAAGAATACCCATGATTGCCTTATTGGTAACGGATTTTCCTGATCCCGATTCTCCCACAATAGCAATGGTTTCTCCCCTTTTCAGGTCCAGATTTACGCCCCTGATAGCATTGACCATACCGGCCGTTGTCGTAAATGAAATAGAGAGATCCCTTACCGTCAGAATTGTTTCTTGTTCAGTCTGATTACTGTTCATGGATTACATCTCCTTCATTTTCGGGTCAAGTGCTTCGCGTAATCCGTCTGCAAGAATATTAAAACAAAGCATGAGCAGTGCGAGAATGAGAATCGGCGGCATGATCTGGTACGGATGTGTCGTAAAGCTGTTGAAGGCCCCGCTGATAAGAGATCCCAGACTGCATTGTGGAACGGGAATACCGAGTCCGACAAAAGACAGAAAAGCTTCGGTGAAAATAGCCGTCGGTATACTGAACATTGTCTGGGTAATTATCTGTCCGATGATATTGGGAAGTACTTCGTGAAAGATAATCGTAAAGTTACCGGCGCCGAGCGTTCGCGATGCCAGTACAAATTCCCGTTCCTTCAGGTTAAGCATTTCCGCTCGCGCTATACGGGCCATACCGATCCATTCGGTTATCATAAGGGCAAATATAATGGTTTTTATACCGGGGCGCAGAATCAGCATGAGCAACGTTACGATTACAAGACGGGGAATACCGTTGACGATTTCGGAGAATCGCTGCATGATGCTGTCGATATGTCCGCCGAAATACCCTGAAATAAGTCCATAACTCATTCCGATGATCATATCGATAAGGACCGCCGCAAAGGCTATATACAAAGAAACCCGTGTGCCCATCCAGGTGCGGGTCCATATATCCCGTCCGAGCGTATCGGAACCGAACCAGTAGTAGACATTGGTATCTTTGTTAGAAATATAGTGATTTAATTTTTTTGTTCCTGTCGTGGTTTGCATCGTTTCATTCCCATTGAATATTCCAAGTTTTTCAAGGCCGGGAACGCGCGGCGCATAATTTTTTTGCGACAGGGTCTGGTCCGAGTAGGTATAGGCATTCATCCGCGGTCCGGCAAATGCGAAGATAATGATGAAAACAATAATAAACAACGCGACAACAGCACCCTTGTTTGAGGTGAACCGCATGCGGACATCTTTCCAATAGCTCTGGCTTGCAAAGTTGGTGTCGATTGCTATGTCGCTTATGTCTGCTTTTCGTTTAAAGTCATTTTTTAAAGCTCCTGCAGGAGGTACCGGTTTTGTTATGGTTGCTGTATCCATTATTTATCTCCTTCAGAAGAGAGTCGTATTCTGGGGTCTATAACACCGTACAGTATATCTACTGCGAGCATTATACCGATATACATTGCGCTGTAGATAAAACTGAGCGCGATAACGACATTGTAGTCGTTTGACTGTATAGCTGTTACGAGAAGTGAACCGACCCCCGGAATAGAGAATATTTTTTCAACGACCAGCGATCCTGTCATCAGATCTACGATGAGCGGCGCCAGAACGGTAATTATCGGAATTAATGTATTTCGAAGTGCGTGACGGTATATCAGTCTGAAACCGAAAATACCTTTGCTTTCAGCCAGCAGCATATAATCACTGCTGAGTGATTCGAGCATTTCCGTACGGGTAAACCGGGCAATGGATGCCAGGGTAAACATACAAAGAGAAATACTCGGAAGAACGGTGGATACGAATGGCTGGGTATTTGTAAACAGCATCGGAAAAAGTCTGAGTTTAAAACCAAACTGGTAGCTTAATGCAAGTGCAAATACATAGCTCGGAATTGAAACGCCGAGAACTGATATTATGGTTGCTACTGTATCGATAATAGTATTATGCCAGATCGCAGCAATAATGCCGAGAATAAGGCCTATAACAGCTCCGAGAAGGACTGCCTGAAAACCTATTTTTATGCTGATCGGAAGTCTGAGACTGATAAGACGGCTTATCGGAGTATTTTTACTTATTTTGTAACTTACACCGAAATCTCCGCGGCATATATTCAGTACATATTTCCCAAATTGAACAATGATTGGCTGGTCAAGGCCGTATTTCTGATAAAGGACTGCTTTTTGGTCTTCTGAGAGTTTTTCGTCATTGAACGGAGAACCGGGCATGAGCTGTAAAAGAATAAACAGAATAAGCGTGATAGCTAATAACGTAAAAATTGCTATCAGAATTCTTTTTAGAATATATTTTTTCAAAAGTTCTACCTTGTGTTTGAGACTGAATTCCAATCATCCAGATTTATCTGTCCGGTCGGAATTCAGTCAAACCTGTTGTTTTATTTTTTTACCGTGTTTTTATAGACGCGGTTAAGAGCTACCGGGTGGAATTCAATTCCCGTTACGTTGCTCTTGATCATATCGGCATTTGCCTGCTGATACAGCGGGAATATAACCGCTTCTTTCATTACAATTCCTTCTGCTTTTTTCATTGCAGCCCATCTGCCGTCGAGATCTGTACAGAGATCGCCCGTTGTACATTCTTCGATGAGAGCATCGTATTCTGCGTTGCTCCATAAACCGTAGTTGTTGGAATTGTTTGTAACCCACATGCCAAGATAGGTCATTGGATCTGCGTAGTCAGGTCCCCAGCGGGTAAGACCGAGTGTGAAAGCGCCGTCCTGCATATCCTGAACGCGCTGTTTTTTCGGTTCGACACGAAGGCTGATGGTCATACCGGGAAGTGTGCTTTCGAGCTCTTCTTTTATTACTGCCGCGACATTCTGCTGAATTTCTGTATCATCAACAATCATCTCGAACGAGAAAGAATCCTTGCCAAGTTCGGCTTTTGCTTTATTATAATAATCAAGCGCTTTATTTTTGTCGAACGCACAGTAATCGGCAAATTCCGTCTGATTCGGAGTAAAATCTTTCCCGTGATTATAGGCGAGTTCATTCGGGACGCTGGCAAAAGCTGCGGTGGAACCGTCTTTTACGACGCTGTCTACGATAGTCTGCCGGTCAAGTGCGTGAGTGAGAGCATAGCGCATATTAAGATTTGCAAGTTCCGATGAAGTTGCAACATTCGGGCTGATATACCAGAGATAGCCGGCGCCGACACTCTTGAATTCCGGATCACCTTTAATTTGATCTACCTGGTCACCTGCAAGCTGAATAATATCCAGGTCGCCGTTCTGGTAGCTCATAAGGGCCTGCTGGCTGTCTTTGATTACCTGATAATTAAGTCCGTCGAGAGAGACTTTGTCGGCATTATAGTATTTAGGATTTTTGACCAGCGTAAAATTGTTTGCAGCAGGCTGATAATCGGTGAGCATGAAAGCTCCGTTGCTGAGAACTGTATCAGCGCTGGTTGCGTACGTATCGCCGCATTTCTTATAAAATTCTTCGTTTACCGGATAAAAGGTTGGAAAATACAACAACTGGTCGAAATACGAGACCGGAACTTCCAGCTGGACTTTCAGTGTTTTTTCATCAAGTGCTGTAACACCGAGCTGTTCAGCCGGCATCTGTCCGGCTTCAATGGCAGCGGCATTTTTTATTTGACCGATGTCGCTCATCATATATGCATATTCCGAAGCCGTTGCAGGATCTGCAGCACGTCTCCAGCCAAATACGAAGTCGGCTGCCGTAACCGGCTGTCCGTTGGACCAGTTTGCGTCATCCCGAATTTTGAATGTATACGTCATCCCGTCGTCTGAAACAGTTTCGTCTGCACAGAGAGCGTCGATTACGGAACCGTCTGCCGCCATTTGTTTGAGCCCGTCGGTGTAATCTGCTATGACTTCAAAAGATGTTCCGTCCGTAGCCTGTTGCGGATCGAGACTTTCTACTTCAACCTCAATCATAACGTTGAGAATGTTGTTTTTCTTTTCTGCCGGAGCAGCTGCTTCTTTTTTATCTGATTTTCCAGAGCAGGAAAACAGAGAGGCAATGAGTGCTGCAGAAAGAACGAAGGGTAAAATTTTTTTCATCCTTTTCTCCTTGATAAAAGTGTCACACTTTTTCAGATAAATTTTAAAAACAAGGGAGTTAACAGCGTAACTGTCAACTCCCTTGTTTTAATATAGTATAGTATAAATATGCATTTATGTAAAGGGGGTTTCATTTTGACGCATAAATTTACAATAAAAGGCACGTGCTGTTGACTACACTTATGCAGTATTTTGCATAGTTATACACTTTGCAGATAACCGTTCTCTAGTGTATCAAATCTATTTTTGAAAAATCAATGGAACCGTCAGCCTTTAAAAGCTCTGCATCTGCATGGACTTTTTCAACTTTTCCAATGAACATTTCATGGCTTCCGGTTCTTATGGAATCGACAACGGAACACTCTATGTTTACCGGACAATCAATAAGCATCGGAGCATCAACGATATCTCCGTTCCGGGTTTGTATATTCATTTTGGCAAATTTGTCTTCATCTCTCCTGCTTACACTGCCGAGATAATCGTATTCCTTTTTAAAGTTGCCCGCCGGTAAATTTACGACAAAGCAGCCCGATTCTTTTATACAGTGATAGGAATAACGGCTTGGAACAATACCAACCATAACCATCGGCGGATCATAGCTGCAGTTTCCGCCATATGCAACAACAAGTGCGTCTTCTTCTCCGTTTTTAGCGCGGCTGGAAACGATCAGACATGGTCTTGGGGTTATGGCACTTCTTTTTGTGGCTTCTTTTTTCATTTTATGCTCCTATACAAGAAAATTAATAAAACTACGTTACTGCCGGGAATCTTGGAATTACATAAGTGTCTGCAATATTTTCTTATTTTTTGTGCTGTAGGGATGATATCTGAACGGTAAATCAAGGGAAAAACCCCGTACTATGATACTTTTTTCTCTGCTGAATGTGTCGAAGCTGTACTTTCCGTGATATGATCCCATCCCGCTGGCTCCTGTTCCCCCGAATGGCATAGAGGGACTTGCCAGGTGAATGACCGTATCGTTGATACAACCGCCGCCGAATGGAATTTGCGTCATGAAGAAATTCTGTATCTTTTTGTCATTTGTAAAAAGATACAGAGCAAGAGGGGCCGGGCGGTTTACGATAAATTCAACTGCTTCCTGTATATCGGTATAGGAAAGAACCGGCAGCAGCGGTCCAAAGATTTCTTCCTGCATAAGCGTGGAACCGGGGTCCGGATCGATAACAACTGTTGGTTCAATTTTCAGTGTATGACTATCAGATTTTCCTCCGAGAAAAATCTTTTGGTCTTTCAGATATTTCTGTATTCGGGTGAAATGTTTTTCATTTATAATTTTCGGGTACTCGGTATTCTGCAGCGGTTGCGGACCGAACATCTTTTCTATCCAGTATTTGATGTCATTAAGTAATTCTTCTTTGATGCTTTTGTCGACGAGGACGTAATCCGGTGCCACACAAGTCTGTCCGCAGTTCAAAAATTTACCCCATACGAGTCTTTTGGCACTCTGCCGGCAGTCAGTATCCTTTGTAATGACGCAGGGACTTTTACCGCCGAGTTCCAGTGTAACAGGAGTGAGGTTGACTGCGGCTTTTTCAAGAACAAGACGTCCGACCGTTTTACCGCCGGTGAAGAAAATATAATCGAACGGTTGATTCAGAAGCTGTGTGTTTTCGTTCCTTCCGCCTTCAATTACCGCAATATAATTTTCTTCAAAAACGTCGGTAATGATTTTTTTTATAACCTGTGATACGTGTATCGAATAATTTGACGGTTTTAAAATGCAGCAGTTTCCGGCAGCAAGTGCACCGATGAGCGGGTCCATAGTCAGCAGATAGGGATAATTCCATGGCGCCATGATGAGAACTACACCGTATGGTTCCGGAATAACAATTCCCTTTGACGGGAATTGTGCCAGAGTCGTCGCTGCATGTTTTTTTCGCGACCATTTGCTTATATGGCGCAGCTGATATTTTATTTCGTCCTGTACGAGGGCTGTTTCAGTCATAAATGATTCCATGGGAGCCTTGTTCAAGTCAAGTTTCAAGGCGTCGTTCAATTCTTTTTCGTATTTCAGCATAGAAGTTTTCAGCAGTCGTAATGCATTTTTTCTGTACGTAATGTCACGGGTAATACCGCTGGAAAAAAATTTTCTCTGTTCACTAACTATTTTGGCAATGTCCATAAATTCCTCTGTTTTGTCTTTTTAATTATACCATATACAATGTAGTAAAATAAAGTATAATCTGTTATACTACGTATAGAAATATGAAAAAAATTGATATGCTTGCAGCGGAACTTACCGTACGGTATGGGGTTATAAAAAGAGCGCGTGGCTGTTTTCTGTATACTCAGAAGGGAACACGGCTCACGGACCTGTATCAGGAAGGCGGGAAAGCCATTCTGGGCTGGGGTGGCGGAGCAGCCTTTACGGTATTTAAAAACGTATTGAACCGTGGGGTTACCGGAAGTTTTGATACCGGCTTTACTCCCCGGATCGCGAAGGCGGTCAGTGAATTACTCTGCTCACCGCGGATAGTATATGTTTATACAGACAAGCGGACGGCGCTGGAATCAGCTCTGAGCGTATGCCCGGACAGCACCTCATTCTGGAAACCGTGGAGTCAGGGGGACATAGACTGGCGGTTGATACGCGCAGTGATTGTAGAACCACCGCTGCCGTGGGCGGGGGCCCTGTTTTTTATGGCACTTTCCGCCGGTGCTGTTCCCGAAAAAGCACGTCTAGCACTCCCTTCTTCGGAACGTATTGCTGCTCCGCTTGCTGCCGCTGCAGTCCGTTCTGTTTATGATATGATTGCTGCACTCCAGGCAAGAGAAGAAAAAGACTGGTTCTGCTATGATACGGTCCTGACCGACTACTGGACCCGGCGGGGACCATATCTCTATCCGAAAGTTCCGGTTGAGCACTATGATGCTTTTATTCTGCATTGTCTCGAATGTGGTTTGGTCATAAGTCCTGATTATGACATGCCGTCCATCGTTCCGTATGGAGCTGATAAAGGAGTTTTTGCAACGTTGCAGCATACGCCGTTCGTTGCAGGGTAGGAGGTCGCAGTGCTTCAATCTGAAATAGTGCTTTATACAATAAAACTCATATTCGGCGGTATCGTAGCATTTCTCGCCATTATGCTGTGGTCGAAGACAAAAGATGCTGCATGGATGTCGCTGGTGGCCGGGGCTGTTACCTCGTATGCTGGAATTGTGTATGAAATGATGATTGATCTTGGAATTATTGTTCCCGGGGGAATTTATATAGCCGGGATTCCGCTTGCGACATTGCTTTTTACGATAGTCCCTTCGGTTTTTTTTATCATTGCCTTTATATTGATGATAATACGGACACGGTACTGATAATGGATACTGATATATATTGGCAGAAGTTTCTTGAATCTTCAGGAGCGGAACCTGATGAACGGTATACCGGTGAATTTTCTTTTGAGGCATCCGGTTTCAACGGGGCTGCACTTTTGGCGCTGGTTATGGCAGAAAAAAAAACGGCGGTTTTCAGTGCTTATGCATCGTATCGAATTGATAACGAACCGCTGCCGATGACCGGAGACCTTTATATTGTGAAGGATCAGGAAGAAGAACCGCGGTGCATAATAGAAATGACGGAGGTTTCTGTTCTTCCTTATAATGAGGTAACCTGGGAAATGGCCCGGAAAGAAGGCGAAGATGAGAATCTGGACGAATGGCGTAAACGGTATAATGAATTTTTTGCCGATGACAGTGAAATAACGGGATATGATTTTTCACCTGATATGAATGTCGTTTTTGAACAGTTTCATGTCGTGTACCGGTAATATACGGGGAAAAACTTATTCGTAGTCCCGGGTCTGACTAAGGAGAATGTAGCAGACAGATAACGGCTGTCTGTAAGTTTACATATAAGGAGATTTTGATTATGTCTGAAAAACGGCGTACGATTGGGATGGTAATTTTACAGCTGGGCCTGGCACTTTTTTTTATAGCCAGCGGTATCATTACGCTGCAACTTGATTCCGGGTTCTTCGGGAAAATTGAAGCAGGACTCAGAAATAATGAAGTTGCCTATGCAGTTAACAGTCTTATAAGTAACGGTTCAGCGGCTGATGCCGTGATCATTGCTCTTGGAATCATCGAGCTGCTTGCCGGTGTTTTTTTATTACTTCAGCTTTTTGTGAATACCGGAATTCGTTTGACACGAGTACTGATGCTTGTAATTATTGTTGTATGGATTGCCGTTGTTATTCTTGTTGATATAATGGGAAAGAGCGGTATTCTCGGTGGTAATGTCTTCAGCAGCTTGTCAAGTTTGCTTGCGTATTTTAAACAACTTTCTGCGCATCTGCTGGTTCTCGGTTCCGTGGTTGTTGTAAAAGACTAAGATGGTATTATCTGGTAGATTCAGGGCATTTTATTGTAATGTGTATATTTGCGGACAGTGATATGCCGGATGTTCAAAGATACCGAAATCAGTTTTATAAGCTGAACGTAGAATTTCCGGCTGAAAGATTTTGTCCGGCGTACCGACTATGCACTGCTGCCGTTTCGGGAGCAGTGCTATTGTGTCTGCAAATCTGGCGGCTGTATTGAGTTCATGAATCGAAATGATGAGACCGGGTCCGTCGTTATGTGCGCAGGTACACAGCTCTTTCAGCAGCCGCGACTGAAAGCCGAAATCAAGATTTGCGACCGGTTCATCAAGCAAAAGAAAATCCGGTTCCTGGACGAGTGCGCGGGTTATACGGACTTTCTGAAATTCTCCTCCTGAGAGATTGAATACTTTTTTGTCGCGTAAATCGGAAATGCCGACTTCTTCCATCTTTTTTTCTACGATGCGGAAATCTTCTGCTGTATAAAGTCCGTTTTTTGTATGGGAATAGCGTCCGGTTAGAATTACGTCACGTACCGAATGATTCCATGCGTAGTTCTCATTTTGTGACAGGAAACCTACATGGCGTGCGGTTTGTTTTCTTGTGAATGTCGTAAGTGGAATTCCATCGAATGTCGGAACGCCTGACGGATCTGTAGAGGATGCTGAAAGGTTTCTATGGGTAAGTCCGGCCAGTAAGGTGAGCAGTGTTGATTTCCCGCTTCCGTTCGGTCCCGTAAGGCACACTACTTCTCCGGACTCAACCGATACTGTGACTTCGTTTAAGATTTGCGCGTCGCCGTAGAATGCATTCAGCTTTGAAACTGCCAGCACATGCTTATTTTTTTTCATTAAAAAGTCCGTTTTTTGAAAACGCTAACACCAGAAAAAAAGGAGCACCTAAGAATGTCGTTATAACACCGACCGGGAGTTCCGCCGGTGCGGCGATAAAACGTGCCACGGTATCTGCAGAAACAAGCAGAACAGCCCCCCAAATCATGGAAAACGGGATGACGGTACGACTTTTTGATCCGTACAGGCTCCGTGCAATATAAGGTGCTATGAGTCCGATGAATCCTATGGTTCCGCCGGCGCAAACTGCTGCTGAAACTGCAAGAGAGCCGGCCACCAGAATAAGCCGGCGGAGTTTACCAAGTTCGAGCCCCAGTGCCTGTGCTGCGGTTTCTCCGCCTGCAAGAAGATCCAGATACCGGGCGCAGCTCAGTAACATCAGAAACGACAGAAAGGCCGGCAGAAGAATAAAACGAAGTTCGTCTGTTCCGCGCCCGTTAAAGCTGCCCAGCATCCATGTGTACATTTTATGCAGTTCCTTTGATTTTATGAGCAGTATGAGTGATGAAATGGAAGAATATAACATACCAAGAACTGTTCCGCATAAAAGCAGTGTTACCGTTTCTTCTTTGCCTTTTCTGGCACCTGCGAGTACCGTTACGATAACGCCTGCAACAAGTGCGCCCGCGAAGGCTCCGAGACTTACCGGTGAAAGGATGCCGAAAAAAGAACCGAGTCCAAGTGTCTCGAAGACGAGAGCACCCAGCGTTGCTCCCGACGAAATTCCCATTATGCCGGGTTCCGCCAGAGGATTGCGGAAAAACAGTTGAAAAACCGCTCCTGCTCCGGCTAGTAATACTCCGGTTATACAGGCAAGCAGGGTACGCGGAAGCCGTATATCCCAGAGAATGATTGAATAGAACGGTTTTCTGGTTTTAGAGAAAATTGAAGACAGAGGAATTCTTTCAGCGCCGAAAAATAAAGAACCCGTAAATGCTGCTATCAGTAGAATCGCTGGTAGAATTTTTAAAAGGTATCCGGTACTGTTTACCGAATAATGATTTTTTCTATTCTGGTATCTGTTCACTTGTTATTTTCCTGCAGGTTTTTCAGAGCTGTCAATTTTGCATTCCGGGGATGAAGCGACAATGCCAGATCCAAAACTGCCTGTGCTATTCTTGGTCCGGGGCGGAGTGTTAGGGTATCGTCAACAATGACTATTTTCTTGTTGCGGACAGCAGTTACCGACTGCCAGCCGGTTCTTTCTGCAACATCCTGCAGCTGTATTCCGCTTGTTTTTGCCAGTACGATTACTTTCGGATCTCGCGCAAGAATGGACTCTTCACTGACGACCGGATAGGCCTGCCTGATATCTGCAAAGATATTAATTCCACCAGCATCTTTTATAACTTCATTGATAAAAGAAGAAGATCCGGCTGTCATATAGGGAGCATTCCATACTTCCCAGTAAACGGTAACAGCCGGTTCGTTTTGAAGCGCATCCCGGACTTTAAGCAGTAGTGATTCTATTTGTGCCGTTGTTTCAGCGGCTTTTTTTTCGTGTCCGGTTATGGATCCTATTGTATGTATTTCAGTAATAATGCTTGAAATCGATTTTGCATCAGATACGTATACTTTGATTCCGAGTTTTTCCAGCGGGGCAACAAGATGATCATGCATTCCCTTTACCGCATATACAAAATCAGGTTGAAATGAAATAATTTTTTCCAGACTGAGCGTTTTGCCGTCGAATCCGCCGACAGATGGAATTACCGTAACTTCCGGCGGAAAATCGCAGAAGTCTGTCCGGGCTACAATTTCGTTATACGCACCGACAGCACAGAGAATTTCAGTTGCCGCCGGTGAAAGAGAAACAATGCGTTTCGGACTGTTTCGCTCGTTGGAAAATAGAGAAGCAGTGATAAAAAAAAAGAGCAAACAGGAAAATCCTTTTCCCCTGTTCTGACTGCAAAACAGCTTCATAACTTTCTCCGGTAAATCAACGGACTCCGTACTGCAGGTAATAAGAATCAATTATCGATTTTATTTTGTCGGTAATTAAGCCGTTCCCTCCCGGCGTATAGAGCCTTTCGACAACGTCTTTCATGGAAACTATAGCATGTGCCGGAAATCCGTACAGGTCGGTGATTTCATCAAGCGCACATTTCGTACTTGTCCCGCGTTCCATACGATCCAGTGATACCATAAGCCCGATTATTCTGACAGAGCCCTGCGACTGAATTATCGGAAATGTTTCTGCAATGGATTTGCCCGAAGTCGTTACGTCTTCGATTACAACGATACGATCACCGTTTTTTATGCTGCTGCCGAGTAATATCCCTTTGTCTCCGTGGTCCTTTATCTCTTTGCGATTGGAACAATAGCGAATTTCTTTTCCGTAAAGCTTACTGTAGGCTATGACTGTCGCGACAGAAAGCGGTATTCCTTTATAGGCAGGACCGAAAAGTACATCAAAGTCGTCACCGAATGTATTATGAATGGCAACGGCATAATATTCACCAAGTTTTGAAAGCTGTAATCCCGTTACATACGCACCTGCGTTCATAAAAAACGGAGATTTTCGGCCGCTTTTCAAAGTAAAATTCCCGAACTTTAATACGCCGCATGATACCATAAAATCAATAAAATCTTTTTTATATTGTTCCATGGAATAAAGCATACTGTATTTTCCAGCTTTGTAAAAGAGCCGCCATAAAATGAAGATAAAAAGGCTGAATTATCTTCATCGTTCGAATAACAATGGGAAACATTGTTTATTTCGATGTTATTTACTAATCTGTTCGAGATTTAACAATGCTTCTTTTACAGCTAAGCCGTCTGCGTATCCGGTCAGTTTGCCGTTCACTCCGATGACTCTATGGCATGGAATGAGTATGGCGATAGGATTGTTATGATTCGCCATACCGACGGCCCTGAAGGCTTTCGGGCTTCCGACTGCTTCTGCTGTTTCTTTGTAGGTCCGGGTCTGTCCGTACGGAATGGCACAGAGCGCGTCCCATACTTTTTTCTGGAATTCAGTTCCATGAATCTCAAAAGGAATATCGAAAGTCTTTCGTTTGCCGCTGAAATATTCCGAAAGTTCTCTGTGGACTTTGTCCGAGAATTTAGTAATCTGCTCGGCATATTCACTGTAGTCCGTATTTCCGGTAGAAGAGTTTTGCTGCTTTGTCGGTGAAAGTGCTGCTTGCCCTGTGTAGTGCAGCCCGGTAAGCCGGTCATTTCTATATTCGATGCGATAGTACCCCACCGGGGATTTATAAAAAGTAAAGAAAACCATGGCGATTCCTCTCTCCCAGTATAGCAGAAATTTTTTTCGCGATAAAGACTTCCATTCCGGTGTTGAACAAGTTTGCAGCGGAATGAGAGCAAAAGCATCAGCCGGTAAAAGGTCAAACACATTGACTGACGGCTGATAAACGTTATAATAGGAAAATATCCAATCAGAATAAAAAGATACTTTAAATGATCTCATAGAGGAGAATATAATGCTTGAACGTTTGGAAGCGCTGCGGAAAGAAGGACTTGAAAAAATTAAAAACGCCGCAACTGAAGAAAAGCTACAGGAGGTGCGCCAGCAGTTGCTTGGGAAAAAGGGCCACCTTACGACTATACTCAAAGAGCTCGGCGGACTTGCTCCTGAACTGCGTAAGCCGATCGGGCAGAAAGCTAACGAAGTAAAGAGTGCTTTTGCTGATTTTATCGAAAAACGTCAGAATGAGATCATAGCACAGAAAAGCGCAGCTGGTGATGATATAGATCTTACTCGACCCGGAATCCCTGTAGCAGAGGGAGGACTGCATCCGATAACGCAGATGTGTTATGATTTGAACGATGCCTTTTTGTCTATGGGGTTTGAAATCTTCAGTGAAGATGATATCTCGAGTGAACAGTTTGCATTTGATAATCTTAATTTTCCTCCCGATCATCCGGCGCGCGAGACGATGGATACGTATTGGCTCGAAGGTACCGAAAACAAGTCCGGTACGGAACGCCTTTGTCTTCGCCCTCATCTGACCGGAGCTTCCGTCAGATATCTTCAGAAACACGGTGCACCGGCACGTTTTGTCTATCCGGGGGCTGTTTATCGAAACGAGGCAACTGATTCCCATCATGAACGGTCATTCTCTCAGTATGAAGCGCTGATTGTTGAAAGAGATCTTTCTTTTGCCTCTGGAAAAGTTCTTATTGAAACGATTCTTGAGAAAGTATTCGGCCGGCATGTGAATATTCGTATGCGTGCCGGCTTTTTCCCGTTCGTTGAACCTGGTTTTGAAATTGATATGGAATGTCTTATTTGCGGCGGTAAAGGATGCAGCGTCTGTAAAAATGTCGGCTGGATTGAGATAATGCCAGGCGGAGTTCCTCATCCGAATGTATTGAAGGCGGCCGGACTTGATCCGCATGAATGGTCCGGTTTTTATATCAATATTGGTCTCGACCGGCTTGTCATGATGCGGTATGGTGTCGATGATATTCGTCTGTTCCGTGGAGCTGATCTCAGATTCCTGCAGCAATTCAAATGATAGAATGACGGGAAATCGTTTTATCATTCAGAGTCTGCAGTCGGCAGGCTCTCATACAATTTGTGCACCGTCCGTGGTGCTGAGCTTTTAGGAGTATCAGAATGTTTGTATCGTTAAACTGGATAAAAGAATATGTAAAACTGCCGGAAAATCTTACGATGGATCAGCTTGCTTATGATCTGACAATGCGTACGGTGGAAGTAGAGCAGGTTATAGATTTCGGTAAAAGATGGGATAATATAGTTGTCGGCGAGATAAAAAAAGTTCTTCCTCATCCGAATGCCGATAAACTCCGTATCTGTATGGTTGATACGGGTGAAGGAGAAGATAAACAGATCGTTTGCGGCGGTTCTAATCTCGAGGTGGGAATGAAAGTCGTCGTTTCAAAACCAGGAGCAAAAGTTGTCTGGCATGGAGAGGGAGAACCTGTCGTTATCAAAAAAACGAAAATGCGCGGGGAAGAGTCATACGGCATGATTTGTGCGGCTGAGGAAGTATTTCTGACTGATTTTTTCCCTATGAAAGATGAAGACGAAATTGTGGATCTTTCGGGCATTGACTGTAAGGCAGGAGATCCGATCGCTGCTGTTATGGGATTCGACGATACTGTTCTTGAAATAGATAATAAATCCATGACGAACCGTCCCGATTTGTGGGGACATTACGGTATAGCGCGTGAGCTTTCTGCAATATACAAAATTCCGCTTGCCACGCTTCCTGAATTTAAAGCCGATCCGTCATGGAAAAAATTCCCGATTGAAATAAAGGATTCAGATGCATGTAAACGATATGCCGGTGTTGTTATCGAGAATGTAAAAAATGAACCGGCACCGCTCTGGATGCAGTCTGCCTTGTTTCGTGTCGGACAGCGTCCTATCACGAGACTCGTTGACATTACGAATTACATCATGATGGCTGTCGGACAGCCGACACATGCGTTTGATAAAACTCACGTGGATGGTGGCATCATTGTCCGTAGAGCGGAGAACGAGGAAAAACTGCTGCTGCTCGATGACAAGGATTTGAAACTGTGCGGCAAGGATCTTGTTATTGCCGATCATGAATCGGCTTTGGCTCTTGCCGGTGTCAAAGGCGGAAAGAAAGATTCCATTTTGCCGGAGACGACAGGTATTGTACTTGAAGTTGCAACATTTGCTGCCGGTTGTATTCGAAAGACGTCGAAGCGTTATGATACCCGTACCGAAGCCTCCAACAGATATGAGAAAGGAGTCGATACCGGGCGTGTTGATCAGGGACTTGCACTCGGGCTTAAGCTTTTTTCAGAATTATATCCTGAAAGCAGAATAACAGGATTTGGGGATAATTATCCTAATCCGACGGTATGTGCCGAAGTCGATGTCGATAAGAATTATCTTAATGCACGCCTCGGACGTGTACTAAGCTATGATGATATCCTTACCAGCATGGATGGCCTCGGATTTGATATACGGGATGCCGGTTCATCGTATCATTGTACGGCACCGGTGTGGCGTTCAACCGGAGATATTTCGCTTCCGGCAGACATTGTAGAAGAGATTGCACGTCTTTACGGATATGAAAACTTTGAAAAAATGCCGATGAAAGTGGAAATCGATAAAGCTGTAAAGCAGCCTGTTCCGGCACTTGATCGCAGAATCCGCGAGTATCTGGCATTCCGATGTGGTTTTCAGGAAATCATTACCTATCCGTGGATCAGTGATGCATTTATAAAAGCTTCGTGTATGGATTCATCCAGAGCTATCCGGCTTGCGACACCTCCGTCGCCGGAACTCGCAACACTTCGTTTTTCCCTTATTCCCGGACTTCTGGAATCAATACAGAAGAACCGCCGGTATTTTGATTCATTCCGTATTTTTGAAACGGCACAGGTGTATGAAAAAGGAGAAACGCATCCTTCAATTCCGGAAGAAACACTGCCGCTTCAGCGCAGATTCTTTGCCGGAGCGCTTGTTGGAAAAAATGCAGAACAGCTTTTTTTCGAGGCAAAGGGAATTTTTGAATCAATGGCACGGTACTGCCATATGGAAAATTTTTTACTTGTCCAGAACCAGAAACCTGTATGGGCGGACAATACGGTCTGGCTTAACATGCTGCAGGACAATGAATCGATCGGAACGGTCGCACTCGTTTCGCCGGTCGTGATGAAACAGGCGGATATAAAACACTGCGCTGCTGTTATCTTTGACTTTAACTTTGAAAAGTTGATACCACTTGCTTCCCGGGATAATAAATTCGAGCATCTGCCGCAGTTCCCTCTAGTACAGCAGGATCTTGCGCTAGTTGTTGATGAAACGGTCAGCTGGCAGAAAATATCTGAAACGATTGGTAAAATGGTCAGTAAAGTAGATTTTATCGAGGAATATCGGGGAAAACAGATCGCTGCCGGAAAAAAATCTGTTGTGCTTCGTGTTCATTTTGGGTCGAAGGAAGGAACTCTGACCTCGGGACAGATTACCGGAAAAATGGAAGGTATTATGAAGAAATTGTCAAAGGTCTGCGGAGCAGAGCTGCGTGCTTGAAAATGGCAGCTGTGTTTTACCGGGTATCGTCTGACAGCGTGCCCATTGTACAGAAGGAAGCTTCCCGTTATGCCGGGTACGTTAACGGTGCACAGCCGGACGAAAGAGTTTCAGCATTGATTGATTTTTCGGTGAATAAGATGCGCAGACTGATTGCTCCGCAGGCAGTCTGCGATACATTTTCTCTTGACAGACCAGATGAAGGAATCCTTTCTTTTGCTGGAATCAGGATTATGAATGAGAGTCTGTCGCGTAATTTGAAAAACTGTAATCGGGTCGTTGTATTTGCAGCAACGATTGGTCCCCGTGTCGATATGTTTATAAAAAGAACCGTATTTGAAGATAGTGCAGCCGGAGCTGTTATGCAGGGCGTTGGAGCGATGTTTATCGAATCATTCGTCGATATGTTGAATTGTGACTTGGCAGATTATTTTAAAAAATCGGGATATCGAACTCATCCGCGGTTTAGTCCCGGATACGGAAAAGTTCCGCTTACTGTACAAAAAAATATTTTCGGGGTTCTTCCTTGTTCAAAAATTGGGCTGAGTCTGACGGACAGTATGACTATGTCACCGGAGAAATCTGTAACTGCTTTCATCGGGGTGGAAAAAGAAGTTTCATAACTTCTTCTGCAGCAGTTTTTCTATAGCTGTGAACAGATTCTCCCTGTCGATTGGTTTTGACAGATGGATGTTCATCCCCGCTTCGATCGACTGTTTTATATCTTCCTGATACGCATTTGCGCTCAGTGCTATTATCGGTGTAGTTTTATTGAATTTACGGATTTCACGCGTTGCATCAAGACCATTCATTAATGGCATTCGAATATCCATGAGAATTATATCGTAATGATTCTCAGAGGCCTTTTCGATGCCCTCGATTCCGTTTTTAGCAGTATCTACGTTTATATTTTGCGTTTGGAGCATTTTTACCGCTATTTCGGTGTTTATTTCATTATCCTCACACAAAAGAACATGAAGCCCCTGTAGATTTTTTGTTTCTATTTTTTCCTGCAGAGTTTTACTGTATTCTGCTATTTCAGCCTCTGTCGGGATTTCATGCGGAATGGTGACAGTTATTGTTGTTCCTTTTCCCAGTTCAGATT